>CAIJKT010000804.1 GCA_903821255.1 uncultured Lentisphaeria bacterium
ATCTGGCAAGGAAACGCGTGAACTTCTGGCTAAGCGCACACGCGAACTGAAGGACAAAGTCGGCGAAAAGGTGGACGACGCCAAAGAAATGCTGGCTGAAAAGAAAGCCATGATTGCCGCCGCCTATGAAGCCGGCAAGCAGGCCATGAATGAAAAAAAGGCTAAAGACTCCAATCCCGCCTGATCTTGCCTGAGTTAGAAAAAATTGTAGCGATTATCCATTTTTATTAATGGATAATTTCGCTGCATTTTACGTTTAATCCCGCAATTATCTGCTTTCAACTTCGTTATTGGCGAAATCATACAACGAGTTATTCCGAATATTTTGTACCAAATATAAAGCCCCTTATTTTAATATAGTGCGAAATCGCGAAATAATGAATTTCTGACGGTCTGTATGGTTCCCCTGCCTTTTATATTCCGCATTAATGCTGCTTTTTTCTGTTTTTCGGGATTTTCAGTGTAACTTTTTGCTTATCCAAACCACTATAATAATGACAGAGGAATTTTGGAAGCAGGTGTTAACATAAATATGCATATACATGAAGATGCCGTGATTGCAGGGGCGATACTTCAGGGTGATGTTGAACGGTATGGCGAGTTGCTCGATAAATATCAGGATTCTGTATACGCAATCGTTGCCCGGCGGGTTCCGGCGGATGCGGTTGGCGTAGTGTCTCAGGATACTTTTGTCCGGGCTTACCAGTCGCTGCCGAGTTATGGCGGGGATGCACCGTTCGGCAACTGGGTGTCGCGCATTGCGATCCGTTCATGCTGTGCTTACTGGCGGGAGCAGATGCGCCACCGGGCGCACCTGGTCAGCATGTCTCCGACGGAAGACCAGCGGCGGTGGATCGAACAGGCCGCCGCCTGTAAAAAACCGGATGAGGCCGATCATCTGGTCAAACACTCGGAAGCGGTGGGGATATTGGAATGGCTGCTGGGACAATTATCGGCGGAAGACCGGACTTTGATCGAATCGGTTTATATCGACGGGAAGTTGTTAAGAGAAGTGGCGGCTGCATTGGAATGGAGTCTTATCAAAACGAAAGTCAGAGCAATGCGGGCCAGGCGCAAAATGCGGCAGTTGCTCGAATCAATCGGAGAGTCATTATGAAAAAAGAAGAAATCAATCATTTGGAAGCGATCCTGTCAGCAGTGTTCAGGGCAGGCAAAGATATTAACCCGGCGCCGGAATGGCGGACGGGGGTCATGGGGGCGGTCCGCCGCTGTCATGCCGTTGAAAACATAGCCTTAAATTCCGCGATGATACCGGTCAAACTGATGTGGCGGCTGGCCATGGGCTCGGCGGTTGCCGCGCTGTTCTGCGCCGTGTTGTATATGACGTTTCCGGCACAAAAATCAGCGGTCGCGGAAGTCCCGCTGGACAGTTTTGAAAATGCCGTAACCGTAGTGACTAAAATATAGGAGAGTCCGTGATAATGAAGAATAACAGTCTTTGGATGATAACGCTGTGGGCCGGGACATTGTTTTTTTCCGGCGCTGTTGCCGGTTTTTTTGTGAGTCATCTGGTCGCTCCGCCGCCGCCGTGGCACAACCGTTCCGGCCAGCCTCCGCCTCCACCTTCTCCGGAAAAACTTAAGCAGATGATTAGCGACCGCACTATCGACCGGCTTAAACTGACGCGTGAACAGCAGCAGCAGGCAATGCCGGCAATTGACTGCGTGGTCGAACGCATGGAAAAGTTGCGGCAGATGCATTCCCCGGAATATCTGGAGGTATTTACGGAATTTTTTGACCGGCTTGCGCCTGTGCTGAGGCCGGATCAGAAGCCGGAACTGGAAAAACTGCGGACGGAATTTATTGAACAGCACGGCAGTAAAAGTAAAAATCCACAGGAAAGACCGGACAGCAGAGACAATCACCGGGAAAATAATTTTTAAAAAATGAAAGATATTTCACCATTAAATGCGTAATAAACAACAAAAATTTACATTAGTGGAACTCCTGACCGTGATCGCGATCATCGCGATTCTTGCCGGATTGCTGTTTCCTGTCATGGGAAAAATCCGGGGCAAAGCCAAACTGTCTCAATGCGTAAGCAACCTCCGACAGGCGGGAATAGCCTTTTCGTCTTATATGACAGTGTCCCATGACACTTTTCCGGTAGCGGCAATGAAACCGACGGTCAACACTTCCGACCTGCGCATCGCGGATGTCCTGAAAAGCTATGTCGGCAACAACAGTAAAGTATTTCAGTGTCCGTCCGATATTCTGCCGGAAAAATCATACTCCGGCAATACCGCAGACAAGACATTTTTTGAGGCCGAGGGTTGCAGCTATGAATATGCCAGCATGCTCGGCGGGCGCAAATTAGGTGCGAAAATGGGCCGGGACAATATGTCATCATCCGACCGGATAGTCATGTTCGACTATGAATGCTTTCACCGGACTTCAAATATTCTAAGCATCAATCAGGATGAAAGCGACATTGCCGAGAAAATCAATGTACCCAGTAAGGGTGGAGCCAAGAATTATCTGTTCGCCGACTGGCATGTCAGCGATAAATTGTAATATCAGGAGAAGTGAATAGATGAAACAGGATAAGAATATATTATGAAAACTTATTGTTCAGGAGGTCTTCTGCTTGCTTTCGCCTTGTGCGTTGCAGTAAATCAATCCTTTGCCCAGGAACGCGATCCGCGTGAACGGCGGCCCCGCGATGAGAAAGGACATAAAGGCGGCGCACAGGAGTACTCTATTGAACAGGCAGTCTCCGACCAGGCGCAGCTTCACACAATTGCCTTCAACGGCCTTGCCTTTATCACCGGCGATTTCGGTGCCGACACTTTCCTGCCGCCGGGCAAAGTATGCGACTTTTTCGGTTTCCAGTACATGCGGGATATTGATGCGGCCCGGAAAGGACACAATCCGGTGTTCCTCGACCGGATTGCGGGAAATGTGCTGCATATCCTCAATGACGAACAGCGGGCCGCGTTTGAAAAAGCCGCACACCAGGATGCCGGGCAGTTATCTATCCTTGCCGAGAAGCGGCTTCCGCTAATCAAGGCTTTCCGCCGGGAGCTTGACGGGGACATTCCAGCCGGAAGCAAAGGCTTGAACAAGGAGGCGGTGAAGCGGTATGCGGGAGACATCTTTGCTTTTGATGCGGAACTTAGCTTCAGACGCGCCCAGGTTTTCGGACAAGTGGCGTTCTCCTTAACGCCGGAACAGGAGGAATGCCTCGCCAGGATGAAATTCGGCGATTTTAACACCTGGCCAGATATTGACATGGACAGGTACAAACTGCCCAGAGGCACGGAAAAACTGGTGAATGTGGCGTATATGACCTATGCCAGTGAGTTCTTCAGCTGGTATGCGGGGTCGATCAAAGCGGATACCTATTTCTGTCCGGAACGGCACGGCACTTATTTCGGCGGATTCTACATGAAAGACATGCCGGCGATGGGCAAACGCAATTACGACATCAGCACGTCCGTGACCGGCGACAGCGGCAAAGAGTTTCTTAATCTGCTTACCCAGGAACAACGGAGGAACATTACTGCCATACCAGACTTGCAGCGCAAGACTCTTTTGGCAATTATCGATGTGCGGCGCTCCATTGCCGCGGAATTGCGCAAGTTCATCAATGGCGGACAGGCGGACGAGGAAAAATTGCTTGAGCTTGGACGCCGCTACGGCGAACTGGACGGAGAAATGTCTTACTATTACGCGACGGCGTTCGCGAAGGTGAACCGTACCTTGACCGGAGAACAGCGCAAAGTGCTTATTAAGCTTCGCAATCTGAATGGATATGTCAGCGCCCCGGCTTATATTTACTCTGCGCCCGTTAAAGGGGAGGTAAAGTTGCCTGACACTGATTGCTTCTTTTTTCAGGATGTAAAACCAGTACTGGCCGCAAAATGAGTTCCGCCGGGCATAATTGCAGCAGGAGATTGTTTGAAATGAAACTGAACAGAAAGAATAAAGTCATAGTAATCATCGGGATTGCCGTACTGCTGGTTTTGTCGCTTTACGAACTGTATTTCCCGCTGTTTCGAAAACATGCCCCCGATCCGGATAAAATGGACCGTAAGGATGCGGTCAAGTATCTGGCATCTAGGCAGTTTGCATCGCTGCCGGAATCAGAGCAGGAGCGCTATGTGAAAAGTTTGCGGACGGATAAAAACGGCCCTCCTATCCCTTTTTCCAATGATTTGAGCCAGGATGAACGTGCCGCCGTTTTCAAAAATACCAGAAAAATAATGCACAAGGAAATGAAAGAACGGATGAATACTTTTTTTGCCATGAACAAGGAGGAGCAGGAAAAGTTTATTGATAATATGGTCAAGGAAATGGAAGCGCGGCGAAAAAGCGGAACGTTTCCGCCAGGCGGAGGTCCGCCCGGCGGCCCGGGTGGACCGAGCAAGACGATGATCCAGAATATGCTGGAAAATACTGATTCCACAACCCGTGCCCAGATGACGGAATTCCGCAAGCGGCTGGAACAGAGAATGCCGCCGCCGCAATAAAAGATAACAAATCAGATAAAGTTTAATTGAATCAAAAAGGAGGAATATCATAGTTAACAATGCAGTTGAGTTATTATTGAACCATTTATGCCGTATTAATTGTTTTTCCACAACACTCAGGAGATGAAAAAATGAACAAGCTAATGGTATTGGTTGCAGCCGGCATGCTGGGAATGGGGTCTTCCGTCACTTTTGCACAGGAAGCTGCGGCTGTCGCCGCAAATTCAGATCAGCCGGTGAAGAAAGAGATTAAAGAAAAAGGCCGGGGCGAGCGGCGCGGCGGCCCGGGCAGAGAGATGGATGAAATGTCCGGCCCCGGCGACAGAGGTCCCGGAGGCGATAATATGCGCATGATGACTGACCGCCTGCTCATGAAGTATCCGAAAGAAATGGAAGAAATCAAGAAATTGAGAGAAACTGATCCGGAAGCCGCTAAGAGCAAAATGCAGGAACTTTCCAAGAAAGTCGGCGAAGAAATGAAGGCCGAACGCGAAAAGATGCAGGCCGAACGTGAAAAACTCATGGAAATGGCCAAGACATACCAGAAAGATAAAGATCCGAAAGTGCTTGAGCAGATCAAGGCAAAAGTAACCGAACAGTATGCCCAGCGCCTTGAAAACTTGAAGAAGAAAATAGAATTTGACGAAAACAACATCAAGGAAAGAAAAGCCAAGTATGATGAAGCAGTTGCCAATAAAGACCAGGAAATAGCCAAGAGACTGGAAAGAATCACCAACCCTCCTAAGATGGATTAGCTCCCCTTTTCCATCTTTTGTTACCCCGGCAGTTCCCGTGCCGATACCGCACGGGAACTGCCTCTTTTTTTTTGATGTTCCGCCATCGCTCCAGGCAGCAAAAATACGCATGTTCTTTAAAGCTGTCCGGAGCCGCCATAATCTCCTGTTTCCATTATAATAAATCTGCTTGTGGCTAAGGTGTTTGCGCCAACCTGTAAAATTTGCGAAAAAACGGAAAATAAAGGTCGATTTCAGCTTGTCAAAACCGGCAAAAGGTGTAGATTATTAAAATGTATTTATAACGTCCTC
>CAIJKT010000805.1 GCA_903821255.1 uncultured Lentisphaeria bacterium
ATTGCCTGAAATTACGATATTGTGATTATGCGTCTCATTTCCAGCATAAGAAATGACGGCAACCCCTATATTAGACTTGAATAGATTGTTTGTAAATATAAAGCCAGTCGGCGGGGTTGTAAATGTATGATTTATAAGAAGTATAATATTTCCCACTGCGCCTTGACAATTTTCAAAAACACAACCGGACACTGCTATATTTTTGATTACAGCAAAAGAATCATTGGGTTCGATATCTACACATCCAGGCATATTGCTGCGAGTGCAATTATAAAAAGAACACTTGGAAATCATAATATCGTCACCGTCAATAATACTGATTCCGTTACGGTTGTCATTGTTGATCCCGTCAAAAGTACAATTGACAATGCGCACATTCTTATTATGACATTCAACTGAAGAATTATTTTTCCCTCCAAGATATATTCCGTCTCCCTGAAAACCTCTGATGAGGCAATTTTCGATAAATAAGTTTTTTACCCCGTTAAATTTCATTAAATGATTCTGCTCCGCAAATCCCTGGAGTTCCACCTGTCCGAACAACTGTAAGTCGCGAATGGTTATATTTTCTATACAGATGCCGGTTGATGGAGTATTTGCAGCTAATGGCGTCATGGTATTGTATTTGATTATTGATTTTGCGCCATCTCCATGCAAGAAACTTCCATTATCCAAATTTACGGTATTGCATAGATATGTTCCTGCCGGAAAATAGATGTCATCGGCTGCGTTCACCGCCGCTTGTATCGCTGCGGTACTGTCTGTTGCACCGGTAGGGTCTGCTCCATAGCTTATTACTGACACGGCATAGCTTTGAACGAAACCTGATACGCAGAAAAGAAAAAGCAAGATATTTTTGATCATATTTTTACCTCTGTTCTATCCTTTTAGAAGGAATTTTATTCTGATGTGTTGTAATTCCCAATGGCCGGATATGGCATTGCCGGCATTTTAAATTTTTGTTTCCCGACATTTCTCCTTATTTCGTTGTTGAATTTCTATAATCGGCTCCGATTTTCGCAGGCCCCGCCTGCCATTAGCCCATTTGCTTTCGGCATGGCATCATAGACAAAATGCGATTTTAAGTCAAAAATCCTGATTTTCAGATATGTTCTCTTTCTGTAGAGATTAAAATTTGAGTTTGATTTTTATTTCTTTCGTATTTGTTTTGACAAAAATGGTTTCAGAGACGGTGTCATAAGCGCCGCCTTCACAATGAGTGGCTTTGCATCCATCAGGATGCGGCAGACGCAGTCGCACTTCTGACGGCGGATTGTTTGAATGGCAGACAAAATTGGCGCATATAAAATTATCTTTGACAGAAGACTGAACGTTCAGGCTGATTGGGCCGAAATGTGATTTCACTTTGTCAAGTACAATACTCTTGCCATCCTCAAGCCATCTGCGTGGAATTCCCTTGAGCAGACTTAACACGGTGTTTTCTTCCAGATACAGCATCCACCGCACTTGCATAAGGAACCATGCCTCTTCATGTGTTTTATGTTCACTGACATGATAATAATGTTCCCAGAAAGAATATGTTTCGCGGTCATGCAAGGCGCTTAACTGGTTGTAAAATGTTTTAAGAAATTTCTTTACTTCGCCGCGCTTCAGATGCGCGAAATCATGCCGGCAGTAATAAGGCTGGCTCAGTCCGGCATTTTCCACGGTAGCAGGATATTGATTGGTTTTTATTAAAAAATCTGATGCCTGTTCATTGGGATCAAGTACCTCGGATATAATCAGCCACATGGCTCCGATAAGGGTGTCTCGGGACAAAAAAGAACCATGCGTAAAACAGTTCTCTCCATCCGCATAGAGAGACAGTCTGCCATGATATTCGACCCATGGCGGCAATGCCGGAGCCCATGAACCGTCTCCGATCGGGATGACAGGCGCATGTTTCTGGCAGAAATATACAGCATTTAGAATGTCTTTTTTGTAAGCTTTAAGTTCTTTGGACAGTTTTGCCGCATAGCCGGGTTTGGAGAGAACCAGCATTTCAGATGCTCTGCTTAATCCGATATATGTACCGGCATTAAGAAAAAATGAGTGATAAAAATCATCAGGGTCTGCGGTTTTCCCGTCCAGCAATCCATAGAATCCCTTCTCTTTGAACTCCGTTTTTTTGTTTTTATTTCTCCAATTTAACAGATAGTCACATGCCATGACTATATTCTCACTGACCTTTTTCAGCCATTTCGTGTCACCGGTATAGCGAAAATGTTCGCCCATTGTCCAGAGGAGCGCACCGGTTTCACTCTCGTAATTGTTGAAATTCTGAATGAAACCATTCTCCAATTGTCGTTCCAGAAAGAACTGGATGCTTCTTTCGGCGAGTTTGTGCCAGCCCATAGAGTCATAGAATTGAATTATCGGGGAGCTTTCAGTTCCGATTGGAGCATACCAGCCGATTGTCGCCAGAGCCGGGCCGTCCGGTTCCTGCCCGAGCGTGACCAGGTCGCAATGTAATAAACCGGCCTGGATCGATTCATTAATTATTTTTTCCGGAACTTCTATTATTGCCGCTGTCGCCAGCTTGTCACTCCAGAAAGCTTGACATGCGGCAAGGTGTTTTTCAAAGTCAAGCTTAAGGAGTTTTTTCGCACGTTCCGGAGATATTGGCGAGTGTGATACCAATAGATCAAAAACTACTGTCTCCCCCGGCTGAACCAATACGGCCATTTCCGCATCTTTCATCGGACCGCCGTTAATCCGGTTTACCGCATATATTTTGTTTATATCGTCCAGTATTGATAAACCGTTTTTGAAACTGTTTGCCGGAATTTTAGGGGAGTTAGTTCTAAATGGTATATAGTGTCCAGCCTTAAAAAATGCAAAATTGGGCGTCTGCCCTGAATTTACCGCCTCAATCCGTAAACAGCATACTATTTCTTCATTACGTTCACGCATTTCCTTACGCAGCAAATCACTAAGTTCAGTATGTTCTTCTTGAGATAGCATATTAAAATTTGTATTAGCGTAAGCCGCCTTCCAGTCGGTACCGCTGACGTTTTTCTTTGAAAGCGGCTTGGTCTCCAGTGATGCAAACATAGTAATGTTATAACTTAGTTCTCCTTCATCCAGTACGCCGCGCAGAATCGGCAATACTCCTTGATCAAGTCGACGCTTTACGTTCGGTCTACAGTTGGCGCCGGCGCCAATCTCAAAGAAAATCTGGTACGATGACTCTTTCGAGTCCGGCAGACTCTGCGCGAATGAATGGTAGCATGGCTGGATATA
>CAIJKT010000806.1 GCA_903821255.1 uncultured Lentisphaeria bacterium
AGGAATTAATGCCATTGATTTTATAATATTTAACGGACATAAATTTGCTTTTTGGTTTTTTAAAAGCCTATTTCTAGTCCGTTTCTGATGCCGACTTAGCTCAGTTGGTAGAGCAGTTGACTTGTAATCAGCAGGTCGTCGGTTCGAATCCGACAGTCGGCTCCATTTTTTAGCCTCAAAAAGGCATCAATCCGTTTCTAATGTCTACTCATGTCAAGTCCTGTTTTCTCCCTTATAAACGGCACATATGCTAACTATTAGCTAACTGGTATTTTAGGAGAAGTAGTTTACATCACACAACGTTATCTATCCAGCCTTTTTCCTTGATATATTCATGGAGTATCGGTAATTGGTGTCTAAAAAAACATATCTCTTTAGTATATTTTTTTATTGTTCTAGCAAAGTTGTTGCCTTTCATTTGCTCCCCTTGTCGCAGCATAAATAATTGCCATGCGTCAGTTTGCATATGTAAGCTCATTTCCTCTTCCAATGCCCTTAGCTTGTAGAGTAAAACATCCTGATAATAATATTCTTCAACAGGTACTTTAAGTTGAAGTTCATATGCCCTTCTTAGAATTGAATCCCTTATTTTATAAAAGATAAAAAGGTCATCTTTACTAAGTGGCACCTTGCTTCCTTTACTATCGTTACTCTTATACTTAAAACTCTTTTGTTTTAAGTTTGCAATTTCGAGTAATAAATTGGATAATATCGAGACATTATTTATCTTTGTCTTTTTAAAGTCTTTAAGCTGAGCGTTAAATGTTTCAATATCTTCACCTATTTTACAGTAGTTTATGTGTTCGACCGTATCGCCAAAAAGATCAAATAATGATTGAGGTGCAAGCTCAGTATTTATTGGCGTTGTATTCAGCCCTTTTTCGACAAAGACGTGCCTGACACGAACGATTTTTAAAATCTCTCTGATAATTTGAATGTTAGCAGGTTTGTGCTCGAATATTTCTATCGGAATAATACATTCACTACTGTCAACTATTTTTTTCATCAATACTCTATTATTAATTGTAGCAATATTAACTGTTTCGATTTTATAACAAGATATTGAGTTTATTACGTCATCACATTTAGCAACAGAATCGGAAATAATGAATGTCTTATGGGAAGGATGGTAAGCTATGCTTCCTAGTAATTCGAGTTTATGCAATATTGAAAAATAACTTGTTTGCTCCCTGCTTAAAATATTACTAGCATTTTTTTTGAGTTCTGGCAAATGATGACCTGTATAGCCCGATGAAGCAATGCACGCTAAACTGTACATAAAGAGATTGAGCTGAAATATACGATTAGGCAATTCTTGAATCGTTATTTGGTCAAATATTGATTTATAACTTTCCGTTTCTAATTGAGCGTCAGGAAGCATTCCAATCTGCATTTTTACACAGTTAGCCTGCAAAATATTCCATACAAAAGGCACATTATTCTCATCTTTAATATTGCCAACCCTAAACAATCCTGGTAAAAGCCGACGATTAATGTTTGGTTTGTCTACGATTGCAAACTTATCAATTTTACCGTTGGACGATATTGATACCAGCAAATCTCGCTCATCAGTGTAAATTTTGCTCGCCGACATAGACTCTTGATTCTGGGTTGGGTATGACTTACGATTAATGCAATTCATATGAAAGTCAATATGAAAACGTCCCAAAGGGTTATCTTTTCCTGGTGATGTCTTTTCCTGCTGTTCACGAAAATCAATCAAGCTAGATAGCGGTATTTGTTTACATTGCGCGCACTTGTAAATAGACATAAAACAATCCTTGCTGGTAGACCATGTTTTAGCCCCTACCGGTTATTGACATCAATTTACTCGGATCAGGCGAGAATGTCAAGAACCGACAATACCGATAAAATGGCAATACGCGCAATAGCTTAAAAAAAAAGCACTTTTTTTCGTGCTATATTGGTGAGGCTAGAACCCAGAAAAAATAACGGAAAGCCCAATTCCGCTTGGATTTCTAAACATCAATTGATGTTGCTTGTTATGTTGTATCATGTTGCAGTCTAATGATTTATGGTTGACTTCTTTCAATAATAGCAGTATAATAATTGATAATATCATCAAAAAAAGATGTTCTTTAAAACAAAATATTAATAGGAGATAATGATGAGAAAATTTCTTGCAAAAAAAAATGATGAAAAAACAGTTCTCGAAACCTTAGATTCATGTACGAGAGGAGGAGATATGGTAGCACTATTGGAAACGATTAAATCAGTTGAAGGTTTTAGTGCTCCATTCATAAGCGCTGGCATTATTCAACAAAATGAACTCAAGCGCCTTTTTACATTAGCAAAGAAGAGTCTTGCGGAATGTCCGTCGGAACCACTTTGCTTAATCACGCGGAAGCAAGCGGCAGAAATTCTTAGAATTTCTGCTCGAGGCTTGGATCGTTTGATTAGGCAAGGTGTCATACCTTTTGTGCGGGTTGGGAAAAGATCTGTTCGACTCGATCAGAGGAGAATCGAAAAGTACATTGAAAAAAACACCGGATGCAATTTAATCCCGGCAGGAGAAAAAGTAAAGTGAAAGATATAAACACAGCATTAGAGGAAAAAGATCCCGCCGTGAATCTGCCTGAACAAACCAACGAGAATGAGAATTTGATGAAAACAGATGCCCTCATAGCACCTGCACCGCTTTTTTTATCGCCGTCTCCGGCAGCCGCTGCATCCGCTTCAACAGACCCCTCACAGTTCATCTACACCATCAAGCCGACAGAAGACATTCAAATTCATGAGCTAGCTGCTGCTTTCCCATTGCCTGAAGGGAAGGAATATAAGCAGTTGAAAAGGAGTATCGAGGCCGAGGGGCAGCAGATCCCGGTTATTATGTACAAGGGAAAGCTACTGGACGGGCGTAACCGGAGGCAAGCATGCCGGGAACTGGGCATTCCGATAAAAGCCGTTGAATGGAGCGGAACTGGCAATCTTGAAGATTTAATTATCTCACTAAACCTGCACCGCCGACATATGACGGCTAGTCAACGTGCAGCGCTGGCTGTGAAGCTACTACCCGCTTTAGAGCAGCAGGCGGCAGAACGGCGTGGAGCCAGAAATGACATAAGGGAAAAAATTCCCTTATGTGGCAAAGCAGTAGACTTAGCCGGAGCGAAAGTTGGAGTTTCCGGAAAATACGTTATCAAGGCCGAAAAGATATTCAATACGTCAATGGAAATTTACATGAAATTACTAAATGGCAAACTGACAATCTCTCAGGCCGAGAAAGTGCTTGATCCTCAATTACAGTCTCAGTCTCCCCGGGAGGCTTTGCTGGAGGCATTGAGACAAGTTATAAAATTAGTGCCTGATGATCTGAAGGGGAGGCTATCTGAAATCGCGAAAGAATGCCCCACACTTGAGAAAGCTCTCGAAAGTTCCGCTGAGAGTGAAAGTAGGGATGGGGATGGGGATGGGGATGGGGATGGGGATGGGGATGGGGAGGCAAAATGAATTCTTCCAATCTTATATTGCATAAAAGTAATAACCCCGCATCGGCTTCTGTCGATGCGGGGGGATTGAACACGCTAAAGGCTTTGCGTACATTTGCCGGTCTTCCGCTGACTGATGATGCCGTTTATCGCATAAGCGTCACGCCTCCGATTTTGTTGACTGACCCGGCAGAACTGTCCATGGCGATGATTGTGGCTCGCTTCCGCTGGATTTGTTCTGATTGCTGGAAAGTGGAGTTTTCACTTTCAAGTCATGCTCTGTTGAAGCTGGTCGAGGAACTCGACATGCTGCCCAAAAGCCTTGGGTTTTACCATCGCGAAGTCCTGCGGCGGGAGTGCTCGATGCTGGTGCCGAAAAAAATGGATGAAATCACTCCGCTGTGGCAATTGCTCGTTCCGATCCAGCGATGGCGGACCAATTTTTTGTATTTGAATTGCCCTATGCTCGGGACTGCATTGCTGTTA
>CAIJKT010000807.1 GCA_903821255.1 uncultured Lentisphaeria bacterium
AAAAACTGACTGTGTAAAAACGCTTTTAGGACTGTACAAAAGGGCAAATGCCGGACACATAGGTGCTTCGCTCTCCTGCCTGGACATACTTGTATGCCTGTTTTTCGACCGGATGAAAAAAGAGGATAAGTTTATCCTGTCCAAAGGTCATGCGGCTGTCGCCTTATACACGGTTTTAGCCAAATCCGGGCGTATTCCGGAGTCGGCGCTGGAGTCTTTTTACAAAGACGGCACGCTGCTCGGGGCGCATCCGCCATGCAGCAGAATGCTTGAAGGCGTCACTTTCGGCACCGGCAGTCTGGGGCACGGCCTTTCGCTCGCGGCAGGCATTGCCCTTTCAAACCGGTTTTCCGGAATAAAATTCAATGTTTACTGTGTGCTTTCAGAAGGCGACTGCAACGAAGGCTCCACCTGGGAGGCCGCTCTTTTCGCCGCACATCAGAAGCTGTCCAATCTTGTCGTCATAATTGACAACAACGGCTTGCAGGGGTTTGGCAGAAGCAAGGACGTCCTCGGCCTGGAGCCTTTCGCGAAAAAGTGGGAATCTTTTAATTTCGAGGTGGTCGAGGCTTCCGGCGGCAATGATTTTAACAGTCTGCTCGAGGCTTTTGAAAAAGTGGAGAACCGCGACAGCGGCAAGCCTAAATGCATAATCGCCAAGACGGTCAAAGGCAGCGGCGTGTCTTTCATGGAGAATAAAATGGAATGGCATTATCTGCCAATGAGCGAAGACCAGTACAAAACAGCGGTCTGTGAATCGGGGGCTAAAAATGCGTAAAGAATTTTCCGCGTCGATAGAAAAAGCCGCCGCCGCAGATCCGAAAGTAATTTTTCTGACGGGCGATCTTGGGTTTATGGCGCTGGAGAATCTTCAGGCGGCGATGGGTGCGCGGTTCATAAATGCCGGGGTTTCCGAACAGAATCTGGTGTCCATGGCGGCCGGACTTGCTTCACAGGGATATAAAATTTTATGTTACAGCATAGCCCCGTTCGCCGTATTCCGCCCGGCCGAACAGATCAGGATCGACGTGTGTCTGCATAACATGGATGTCAAAATAATCGGTAATGGCGGCGGTTATGGCTATGGAATTATGGGCGCGACGCATCATGCCATAGAGGACATTGCGGTTCTGTCTTCATTCCAGAACATGAAATGTTATATTCCGTTCTGCAACGAGGACGTAAACGGGATTGTAAATGTGATGATGCAAAGAAAAGGCCCTTCGTATTTAAGAATGGGCTTCGGCATCAAACCGGAAAACCTGGTTCTGCCGGCTTATAATAGTGTGAGAAAGCTTAAAAGCGGGAAGAAAATCACTATAGTGGGAATGGGGCCGGTCATTTTAAACGTGCTCAAAGCCCTTGAAATGGATGGCGGCATGAATATTGCGGATCTGTTTGCAGTTTCCGAGATGCCGCTGGCTGAACTGCCGGAGAGTGTGCTGAGCAGCGTGGCGGAAACTGGAAAAGTGCTGGTGGTTGAAGAACATGTCAGCAGAGGCGGGCTTGGAGAAAACCTGTCGCTGCTGCTGCTTAAGAAGTCCATCGGCTGTAAATTGGCGCACAGATTCGCCTGCGGTTATCCGGACGGATTATACGGCAGCCAGGCATACCATCAGAAAAAGAGCGGGCTTGATCCGGAAGCATTATACAAAACTATTAAGGAACTGTCCAATGAATGACGAGATTATATATTCCGACACATGGACTTCTGAAACGATAGAAGATGTTAAAAAGTTGTCGGGGCCAATTCTGATCGTCGGGGCCTCCGGATTCATAGGCGCGAAATTATATTTCAGTTTAAATAAAATCAGAGATGACGTTTACGCATGTTCCAAGAACCCGCTGAACTGCTGGAGACTCATCAATGTGCATTCCCCGAAAATACTGAATGTTGACATCACAGATTTTGAAGCGTTGAAAAACGCGATAAATACAATCAGGCCGATGACGGTGTTTAATCTGGCGGCCTACGGGGCGTATGCCAGGCAGTCGGACACCGAAAGGATACATCAGACCAATTATATCGGCACCTTGAATCTGCTGCGGGCGCTTTCCGACACCGGCTGCAGCGCGTTTGTGCAGGCGGGAACCTCCTCGGAGTATGGCCTGAACTCGAAATTCGCGGATGAAAACGGCGAATTGATCCCGAACAGCGATTACGCGGTGTCCAAGGTCGGCGCCGGTTACATTGTAAAATACTATGGCAGGATCCTCAATTTCCCGTGTGCCAATCTGCGGCTTTTTTCGATTTTCGGGCCGTGGGAGGAAAAGGACCGGCTGATTCCAACTTTGATTGCCAGCGGGCTGAAAGGGGTGTATCCGAATTTTGTCGACAGGTCAATCGCCAGGGATTTTGTATATATTGACGATTGCACTGAAGCCATCGTCAAGGCGGCGCTGACAGTATGCAAAACCCATCCCGGCATATCAATTAATATTGCTTCAGGGGTTAAAACCACCGTGGAGGATGTGGCGCGCACGGCGAAGAAGATGTTCAATATCAGCAGCGAGCCGGAATTCGGTTCCATGATGAACAGGAAATGGGACATCACGGAATGGTACGGCAATCCGCAACTGGCGGAAAAGCTGATGGGCTGGAAATGCAGAACTTCTTTTGAAGATGGTCTGAAACTGAATATCGAATGGGAGAAGAAAACTGCTGACATGTTCAAATATGTCTCCCCGCCCAGCAAGCCTAAAAAGATTTCCGCGGTCATCGCGTGTTATAAAGACAGCCGGTCAATCCCGGTGCTGCATGAAAGACTGACCAATGTATTCCGGCAGACAGGCAATGATTACGAGATAATATTTGTAAACGACTCCAGCCCCGATAATGATTATGACGTGATAAAAGATCTGTGCGAGAAGGATGCCCACGTGTTAGGCATATCCCACTCGCGTAACTTCGGTTCCCAGTCGGCCTTTATGAGCGGGATGGAAATTGCCTCCGGCCACGCCGTGGTGTTAATGGACGGCGACGGGCAGGACCCGCCGGAAATAATCGCGGATTTTGTCAAAAAATGGGAAGATGGATATGATATCGTCTATGGACAGCGGACTAAAAGGGACGCGTCTTTTTATATGCAGTTTCTGTATAAGCTCTTTTACCGGATATTCAGGAAACTTTCTGATATCAATGTGCCGGTTGACGCCGGTGATTTCTCCCTGATGGACAGGAAAGTGGTGGACCATCTGCTTAAATTCACGGAAAAGGATATTTTCCTGAGAGGGCTTCGCGCGTGGGTGGGCTTCAAGCAGACAGGAGTGCCCTATACCAGACCGGAACGGCTTTTCGGCAGAAGCACAAATAATTTTTCAAAGAATATCTGGTGGGCGAAAAAAGGCATATTCTCTTTTTCGATGAAGCCGCTGTACTATATTCAAAGCCTGGGCACGCTGATTTTTTTCATAACGATATTGCTTAGCGCCTATTATCTGATAAACTTTTTCATAAACCCGCCCAGCGCCAGGGGCATAACCACGATTGTCCTGCTGGTATTGGGACTGGGCAGCATCCAGATCATATCGATCAGCATAGTGGGTGATTACATCGGAAAAATTACCGAAGAAGTAAAGAACAGGCCCAAGTTCATCCGCGACAAGATAATTTACAACGGCAAGGTTTATGACAGCGAAGAAAACATCATGAAGATAATCGAAAAAATAGGACGGACAAGGGCGTGATTGAAACGCCCCTGAGGTCTAACCTGACATCCCATGCAGCGGCGGTTAATTCCGGCTTTTTAGCGACTGCTGCTTTTAAATCGGCAATGATGTATTATTATAATGGACTCAGTTTAAATACAATGTTTCAAAAAATGGTCATGATGCTATGCTGGAAAGAGATAACTCGGCCACTGAACATAAAAGCAAATATGCCAAATTAGTTTTCCCGGCTTTGCTTGCGTTGATTACTTGCCTGTTTTTTATCCCGTCCATCAGGTACGAAATGTATCTGAACCTGGATGATTGTTTTTATGTTATATACAATAAACACATTGCTTTAAACTGGAGCAATATTGTTTACTGGCTGGAGAATTCCTGTCTTAATCTTTATACCCCGCTGCCGATGATTTCCTATATGTTCGACTATACGCTCTGGGGATACAATGTAGCCGGCTATCATTTGCAGAACATTATCTGGCACATACTGACGGTCATTGTCATCTATTATATTTTTATTGAACTGGAAATAGACAGCCGTATTGCTTTTTTTATGGTTCTTGTTTTTGCGGTTCACCCCCAGCGGATTGAATCGGTGGTGTGGATTACAGAGCGCAAGGATGTAATGTCCGGGTTCTTTTATTTCTCGTCCCTGCTGGTCTGGTTGAAATCTTATAAACATGGCGGATGGTTCAGTCCGCTGTCTTGTATTTTGATGGCTCTCGGATGTCTGTCCAAGCCGACGGCAATTACGATTCCGGTAGTTATTTTCTGCCTGCTATGGCGGCGGGAACACAAAATTATTCTGAAAGATTTTGCGCGGCGCCTGGCGCCTTATCTGCTGATCAGCTTTATGTATGTCTCCATAAAATTCATATATTTGTCCATGATGTTTAAAGACCTGACAGGTTCTGAAAAAAATTGGCAGAGAACGATTTTTATGGTTCTCGATAATTTCCGGATGTATTTTGTAAAAACATTTCTCCCGAATGACCTGATTCCGCTTTATCCCTATTTCGAACTGTCGGCATCATGCATTGCCGTGATTTTGCTGTTTTATCTTGCGGCCGCCGCCATTGCGTTTACGCTCTTGTTCAAATCAAGGGATTTTTTGATTTACGATATCGCACCCATGCTCTTATGCTTCATCGTGACACTGCTGCCAATAATTGGAATATCCCATTTCGGCAGCGCTGATTTTGCCGACAGATACAGTTATATATCTTCAGTTTTTTTGTGGTTCGGAGTTGCGTTTGTCATAACCCGCTTGATCAATGATAAGCAAACAGCATTTCTGCAAAACAGCAGATATTGCCGGATGGCCTGGGCTGGAGTTGTCTGCTATATGTTGTATATCATGGCCTACACTGTCCTCTATATGCCTTGCTGGAAAGACAATTATACGCTTTATCTGACGGTATGCGATCACGAGAATCCTAACTTCAGAGGCTTGGCGGTATTGGCAGACATCGAATATTCCAGGGGAAATTACCCGGCGGCGCTTGCGTGTGCCGATGCGCTTAAGCCTAGTCCATGGATGACGATGATTAATAAAAAGGCAATTGAACTCTTCAAAGATTATATCAGAGGGATGGTCTGTTACAGCACCGGCATGAAAGAAGAGGCAATGAGCTATTTTTCCAGGATTCTGGCATCCCCGGAAATGCCGGTATTGAAATTTATGATCGGCAACAGTTGCCAGGAAATCATATCGGCGGCCGGAAATTATTATATTCAGCACAAAGAGCCCAAGCGGGCGGCTTGTTTGTATGCGATGATGCCTAAGATTTATCCGGAAGAGACCGGCGATTGTTATTTTTACCGCGGTCTGGCTGCTTTCCTTAACGGCAATCTTGAAACTGCCAGAACAGAGTTTATGGCTGCGCAGAAAATTGCTCCGTCAGATGCCAGGATTGGCGCTAACTTGAAAAGAGTGGAGGATTTGCTCCGTGAAAAAGGTCAATGACAATATTCTTGAATCCGTGAAAGAATTCGTG
>CAIJKT010000808.1 GCA_903821255.1 uncultured Lentisphaeria bacterium
AAGTCAACGTTGCCCCCGGATATGCCAGAAATTTTCTGGTGCCGAAAGGCCTGGCCGCCAAAGCGACCTCAGGAACGTTGAGAGTCCTGGCTGCCAGAAAAGAAAAAATTGAAGCACACCGCAAACAGGAACTCGAAGCCGCGAAGACGCTTGCCGTCAAAATCGCGGAAGCCGATGTCACCATTCCCATGCAGGCTTCAGGCGACGACAAGCTGTTCGGTTCCGTCAGCGCCAGAAATATCGCTGATAAACTTGCGGAACTCGGACTGCATGTTGATCATCTGAAACTCAAGATGGAAGAGCCCATCAAGCAGTTGGGCAAGTTTGAAATCGAAGTCAAGCTTCATCATGACGTCACCCCCAAACTGAAAGTCTGGGTTGTGCGTGCATAATCGGTGATGGCAGATAAAAAAGAAAATCTGAACAGAAAAAAGATTCCCGGGGTAATCGCTGAAGACCGGCCGCAGCCGCATAATCTGGAAGCGGAAAAAGCGGTGATCGCAGCGATGCTCAGGGAACCGCATCCATGTGTGGATATTGCAGTGGAACTCCTGCACAACGAGGAAGTATTCTACTCGCATATCCACCGTGAGATTTTCAAAGCCGTCAAGGATATTTACGACAATGCGGAAATGAGCGTCGATCTCATTTCCATTGCCCATCAACTGGCCAGAAGCGGCAAACTCGAAGATATCGGGGGCGAAGTTTTCCTGGCCGAACTCTACGGTTCGATCTCGACTACGGTCAATATCGAGACCTGGTGTGAAATCGTGCACGAATTCTCGGTGCTGCGGAACATGATCAATGTCTGTTCCGAATCGCTGCTGAAGTGTTACGACGTGGAATCCGACGTCAAAGCGCTGGTCGATGAGATCGAAAGCAAAATCTATGACGTCCGGAATAAGAACACCAAATCGGACATCATTGAAATCCGCCACAGCATTGAGGCTGAGTTCAAGAATGTCATGAAGGTAATTAATAAAGAAGTCGAAGTCGGCATTCCGTCCGGATTCCCCGATCTGGACAAGCTGGTGATCGGCTTCAAGCCCGGTGAAATGTTTGTCCTGGCGGCCCGCCCGTCCATCGGCAAAACCTCGCTGGCGCTGAATTTCATCCGGAACGTCGCGCTGCGCGGCAGCAGACAGCGTCCGGTGGCGTTTTTCAGCCTGGAAATGACCGCCGAGCAGATCACCCGGCGCCTGCTGTGCACCGAAGCCCAGATCTCTGAAACGCGCTTTTTTGACGGATCGTTCAAGAACCATGAGATGCCGAAGCTGACCCAGGCGGTGGGAGTCTATAAAAACGCGAAGATCTTCATCGATCCGACCGGCGGCCTGACGATTTCCGAACTGCGGGCCAAAGCCCGCCGCCTGAGAATGATGGAAAAAATCGAGCTGATCGTGATTGACTATCTGCAGTTGATGCATTCCGGCGATAAAACCGAAAGCCGCCAGCAGGAAGTCGCCGATATCTCCAGCGGCATCAAGCGCCTGGCAAAAGACCTTTCGATTCCGATCCTGGTGCTGGCGCAGTTGAACCGCGAAGTGGAAAAGACCGCAGGGCCGTCCGCCAGGCCGAAACTGAGCCATCTGCGCGAATCCGGAGCGATCGAACAGGACGCCGATATTGTCGCGTTCCTGCACCGCGACCGCGATGAGACCAAAAATAAAACGTTGAACAAGGAAGAGATGAAAAACGGGGTTGACGCCCTGCTGATCGTGGAAAAAAACCGTAACGGCCAGACAGGCACGGTTGATCTGTCGTTCTTTCCGCATCGTATGGAATTTGTCAATAAAAGCAAATTCGGCGATGATGACCGTCCACCTGAAAAATTTGAATAAATATAGCGAATAAGGAGCGGCGTAAGAGTGATATTCAGAAAAATAGTTTTAACAATAATCTTCACGGGCTTTTTGCTTGCTCCGGCGGTTTTCGGCGAAAAGATCAACAAACTGGAATTTATCCAGACCGGCGGATACCAGTTCCCGGGGAAAATGCTTTCATTCAACGTTCAGCAGAAAGCGGGTCAGGAATATGACGAGAATATTATGAATGCCGACATCAAGCGGCTTTATGAAACCGGCTATTTCTCGGATGTAGTTTCTGAAACTAAAAAAATCGGCGCGGACCAGGTTGATGTCATCATCAAGGTCAGCGTCAAACCCAGGATCAAAGCCATCCAGTTCAAAGGCAATCTCAAGTTCCAGACTGAAGAGTTGAAGAAAGAGACAACCCTGGCCGGCGATATGCCGCTG
>CAIJKT010000809.1 GCA_903821255.1 uncultured Lentisphaeria bacterium
AATGTCAGTTTATAGTAGTCGGCGGCATCGGCGAACCCGACCCACTCGCTGACGGAGCCGTTAACCGGTATTACACCGGCTGTAGCCAGCGTATTTCCCGCAGTTTCCACGGGGAAATAACTGATGGTATTGCCTAGTGTGTAATAGGTGTTGTCGACGGCGGTTTTGCCTCCGTCCGCGGGGCTGATCTTGACGTAATACTCGCCTGCGAGCAGCGCCGGGCTGGTGATGCTTTCAGCGGCAGCGCCTTTGTTAGTCGAAGACTTCAGCACTTTGCCTTTGTTATCGAGCAGCGTCAGACTGGCGTCGCTGCTTAATCCGGTCAGATTGAGGGTCAGAGCGCCGTTTTTGTCCAATGTCAGTTTATAGTAGTCGGCGGCATCGGCAAACCCGACCCACTCGCTGACGGAGCCGTCAACCGGTATTACACCGGCCGTCGCCAGCGTATTTCCCGCAGTTTCCGTCGGGAAATCCTCCTGGGTTTTGCCCAGCACATAAGACGCATTATTCACGCCTTTAGCCGGGGCAACTTTGACATAATACGTTCCGCTGACCAGCAATTGATTGGCGATTGCCTCGTCGGCAGCTCCTTTATTGGCGGATGATTTTAACACTTTGCCGTTGGAATCCAGCAGCGAAAGATTGACGTCACTGCTCAAGCCAGTCAGATTAAGTGTAAGTTTCGCGGCGTTGCTTAAAGTTATTTTATAACAATCGGCGGGATCATCAAGTCCGACCCAGTTATCCAGCATGGAAATATCGTTTGCCGCTTTGTAATCATTGGCAGCCAGATCCGCCGGGGTTGCAATGAACGAAGAGCTGCTGCTCCAGCCGCTCAAATTATCGTAGTTGTCTTCCGCCTGTACTCTCCAATAGAAAGTGGTTAACGTCGTTAAGCCGGTAAGATCGAGGGTGAGCGCGCTGGCATTGCTGGTTGCCGCAGTCGCCACGGTAAACAGACTGTCCGTGGAATATTCTATATTGTATTGTTTTATTCCGGAATAGTTGTCCGCGGCATCTGACCAATCCAGCGCCGCGATGGCACCGGTGGCTTTTTGCGTCAGATCTGTCGGCACAGACGGCGCGATGAAATCACCGGATACTTCCGCCACCAGGTGGTCAATCGCGGAATCGGAAATACTGAGTGAAACGCTGTTGCCGTTAGTGAACGTATAAGTTGAACCGACCAGCAGGCTGGCGCTGATGTCGGCGCAATTAAGGGTGAACGTTTTACCGGCCATGCCGCTGAGGTCGGTAGCTTCAAACAGCAGATAAGATCCTGCGCTGGCATTGTTCAGATTCAGAGAGTAAGCTGTAAGTTCCGTTCCCAAAGTTCCGGTATCGATAGTTATCAGGGAATCGTTGGCGCTCGTATCGGCAAGCATATATGCCACTTCTGTCACTTTCGATAAACTGTCGGTATTGCCCAGGTCAACATGCCCGCCGTCCACGGTTAATGTTCCTCCCAGCAGTCCGCCGTTGTCAACGGCCATGTCGCCGCCCGCGCCGATAAATATGTTGTTCACTGCCCCGCCGGAGGAAACGTGCTGGCTGCCGCCGGAGTTAATAGCTGTATCGTTTGCCGTGCCGCGGTAGGCAATGTCCTGAAGACCGCCGGAATTGATGATGGTGTCATTCGCCGTGCCGCCTGAGGAAACATATTGAAGACCGGTATTCTGGACGGTGCAGTTGTTCGTCGTGCCGCCGCGCAGGATGTACTGACTGCCGCCGGAGTTGATGACGGTACTGTCTGCGGTCTGGCCGGCTGAAACATATTGATAGCCGCCATATATATACAAATTGTAGCTGTGGTTGCCGGTGCTGCTGGAAATGATTACGCTGCTGCTTGCGCCTTTGCTTGTGCCGCTGAATACCGCATTAAAGTCCCAGCCCAGTATCCCGCCGGAGGAAATGGTGAAGCCGGTTGCGCTGCAGCCGGATCCGACCATCAGCAGGCCGCCGCTTTTGACTGTTGATTTGCTGGCAAAGCCGCCGGATGAAACAAACTGGCCGCCGCCGGAACTGATGACGGTGGTGGTCGCCGTGCCGCCGGCAACAAACTGGGCGCCGCCGGAGGAAACCGTGGCGCCGACGGCCATGCCTGCAACCTTCTGGTCGCCGCCGGAGGAAATACGGGTCATGCTCGTCACGCCGCCGGATGAAACAAATTGTTCGCCGCCGGAGGAGATAACAGTATAGAACGTCAGGCCGGAGGAAAAAACTTCCTGAATACCGCCGGAGGAAATAAATGTGCTGGTTGCCGTGCCGCCGGAGGAAACATACTGAGAGCCATTGTCGTTGATAACAGTTTTGCTGGTCAAACCGTTATAGGAGACGGTTTGGAGACCGCCGGAATTGATGATGGTGCTGACCGCCGTGCCGTAGAAGTCAACCTGCTGACTGCCGCCGGAATTGATTGTGGTGCTGGTTGCCGTGCCGTCAACATATTGACTGCCGTTGAAATTGATCGTGGTATAAGTCGCCTTGCCGTCAACAAATTGACTGCCGCTGGAATTGATCGTGGTGTAAGCTGCCGTGCCGTCAACATATTGACTGCCGCCGGAATTGACATTAGTGACAATTGCCATCCCGCCGGAGGCAACATACTGTCTGCCTGAATTTCTGACGGTGGTGTTGCTGGTAATTCCGCCGGCACTTACATACTGCTCGCCGCCGGCAACCATTTCGCCGGTTATCACCGAGCCGGAAGATACGTTCGATGTAAAAGACATTGCTTATTTCTCCGGTATTTTATTGCATTGGCGGTTGTTTGTAAACGTTTTTTTTAATTTCAGCGCTCTCATGTCGCAAACCAATGCTGTTCTTATTGTTAATATATTTTTAAAATGCAATGAACCTGATTAAGATACCACTAAAATCGCAAGATTAAAGTATTTTTTCCCCGTCTGGCAATTTTTGTGCTCACACCTTTTTCCGGAATTCATCTATCTATAATGTAGTGTCCCGGAAAAAACAAAAGGTTACATTGAATATCCCTGAAGATGAAAAAATATGATAAAGACTTAATTTAACTGGTATCGGTTTTTCCGGCAGCCCGGAAGGATAGAAAAGAGACAGTACCTGACCCCCGTGCGGTTCAAACATTGCATGTAAATTACTTCTTGGACACTAGCAGCCTGTCGGACTTTTTTTTCAAAGGCCATATAGCATGAAAATTGTGTAGTGATATATTACGATCAAAAAGGATTTACGATGGGAGCGAAGTTTGTGAATGTGGACCGGGACACGCCGATGATGTTTCCACCAGAC
>CAIJKT010000810.1 GCA_903821255.1 uncultured Lentisphaeria bacterium
AATATCCAGACCGGTCATGCGGTTATTTATGTGCACGGAGATTCCGGCGACTATAACGCCGTGATGAATAACATGATTCTCAATTATAATAATCTTGATATTCTTTCATTCAATTCAACTACCGTTATCTCCGGCAACCGCACCGCATTATCTCCGACCGGGTATTGGGCGCTGAACGAAGGCGCCGGATCATCCTTAAACGATTCGTCCGGCAACTATATCAGCGGCGCAGCATATAATGGGCCTTCCTGGGTTGCCGGACATTCCGGTTATGCGCTCAATTTCAACGGGTCGAATCAATACGCGCTGATAAATGACAATGCGCTGCTGGATGTGACGGACCACTTCACGCTTTCCGCCTGGATTTATGCCGATGCCGCCAGCTCCACGGCTCAACATACTGTAATCGGCAAATCAAGTGATTTCCGGTTCGGTTACAGTGGCGGAATAAGTTCATTCGGATTGTACAGTGCGACCGGCATCGGCAGATGGGTATGTGCAGCCGTTTCAAAAGGCGCCTGGCATCATGTCGCCGCCACTTACAACGGCTGTAGAGTACGCTTGTATGTTGACGGCAGTCTGGCAAGTGAATCGGAAGTGAATCCGGGAAGCGTCGGCACCGCCAACCGGATTTATATTGGTTCATACAGCGGAACAACCTATCCGTTTCAGGGAATCATTGACGAAGTCCGCATTTACGATGTGGTTCTCAGCAAGGCTGAAATTGACAGTCTTTAATGAGAGTATGAGCGTTTTATAGTGCCGTTTCAGCTTGCAGAGCAAAGTCCTTTCGGGCTCTGCTCCGCAAGCATATCCGGGGCCCAAATTTACTTCCCGGTGTTTCCTTGACTGAATATTAATGTTCAGCGTTTTTCTATAAACGTTAGGATCTCGCTTCTGAACATTAAAGGGACTAAAGCTGATTATCTCTGTTCATCTGTACTGTAAGAACAATATTTTACCTAATTTCCTAATTATTTTTATATGCCCTATTGACAAAAATATGGTCAAACATTATAATTATATGTATCGATACATATAGTCTGTAACATTGAGGCTTTTATGGTTAGAATCAAAGACATAGCAGAAGAAGTGGGAATGGCCTCGTCCACGGTATCAGCCGTCCTGGGCGACCGCAAGTACTGCTACGTGTCAGAAGAAAAAAAGGCGAAAATTATCGCTGCGGCAAAGACGATGGGCTACAGTCCCAACCGCATGTCACGCGGGATGCGGGGATTGCCGACTAATACTATCGGCATAATCGGTTCGCTTTTCTCTGTTCCTGTCATGAGCTCGTTGATCAATAATATGAACAACGCACTTGCCGGGCACGGTTATATAACTATGCTGGGGGATTCCAAGTTTCAAATAGCAAACGAGAAAGTGCTGATTACCGAATTTCTGGCCCGCGGCGTCGACGGGTTGTTAGTTCATACCCACATGCAGAAAGCTGAGCTTGACGAATATACTAAAAGCCGTGTCCCGTATGTAGGATTTGCTCAGAAATTTGACGGAACAAACGTTAAGACTGGTCTTTTCAACGGAGCATTTACGGCAGTTGAGCATCTGATTAATGAACACAAGCACCGGAATATCGCATTTGTTGAAACAGCGTCCAATCAGCGAAAATTTGAAGGATATCTGGCGGCTTTGAAGAAGCACGAAATCCCTTTTCAGCCGGAGTTTAATATTGTGATCAATTCCGAGCTTAATACCGGAAATGCAGTTAAAGCGGTTGATAAATTAAATATATCCGCCTTCTTCTGCTCCAATGATTTTATTGCACGAAAACTGATCAGTGATTTAGCAATAAGCGGGAGAAGAGTTCCGGAAGATATAGCGGTAATCGGCTTCGACGGTCTGGAGCTGATCTGCAATTTGGTTTATCCAAGTTTAACCTCGGTAAAGCAGCCAATAGAGGAAATCGCCGAATTAGCGTGCAGTCTGCTGGTAAAAAAATTAAAAGGAGAGGCCGTAGAGGAAAAGAACTATTTAATCGAGCCAACATTATGCATCGGCCACTCATGCGGATGCAATAATACAAATTAAGAACAAGTATTACGGCAGAACAGAGTCATGGTGAGACCGTGGAATCGTAGAGCCGTAGAACTAAAAAAGGAGATTGTTTATGAGAAAGGTTAATGCCTTGTCAAAACCAGCCGGGATTCCTCGCAAAAGACAAAATTTTACGCTCATTGAACTCCTGGTTGTGATCGCCATCATCGCGATTCTAGCAGCGATGCTGCTTCCGGCGTTGAACAAAGCCAGGGAGACCGCAAAAGGCGGCCAGTGCCAGAACAATTTGAAACAGATAGGAACAGCGGCGATGCAGTACGGCAATGATAATGGCGACTATTCAGCATCGTCCCGCTATAATAGCGATTATGTCTGGACCACCAGTCTCGGCATATATCTTGGGCTGGGCAAGACCAAAACGGAAGTAGCCACAAGATATGTCAATAAAAGATCGTTATATCTGTGTCCAAGCCATACTGCACGTCTGCCTGCTTCAAGTTACGGCACGCTTGGCGGTTTTTGGGGGGAGGCATACGGCATGAACTTTGCTTTTGACGAGACGGTGGCAACATGGCTGGGCAACGGGGTTAAAGCCAATATGGTCAAAAAGCCTTCATTAATGATTTACTTTCTTGAATCCGATGGCGGACAGCGGATAAATTACACCGATGCGTTATTGCCCAGCGATAAAGTATATGGTTTAAACGGGTGGGGACTTGCAGACGGACCTAACATTTTACAATCATGGCATAATCAGAGTCCGAACCAGCTCCATTTTGACGGGCATGTTTCCAAGTCTAAATATGGTGCTCTGGCAGGTGCGAATAGCGTTCAGGGCGGGGAATACTGGAAACTTGGCGCCAGTAAAGACGCCGTGCGCTGACATCAGTTTTCGCATTACTTAAAATAGAGGAGTAAAAGATGAGATTACTAAGTAGTATGCTGCTGGCGGTGTTGGCCGGAACAGTTCTAGCTGATGATGTGAATTTACAAAAAAAAGATTTGCAGCTGTATGAGCCATGCGAATCGTTAAAAAGCGAAAATGAGGGTGTCTCAATCTCCAGTTCAGTAGCCGTGGTGGAGAAAGGGAAATTTGGCAAAGCGCTCAGGTTTGAACGACGTACTATCAATGTTTTGGATAATGGTGATTTTGCTAAAGAGAAATCGGACGCTTGGATTTGCCGTGACAATACTGTCGAATGGCTCGCCGACGGCGGTATCAACAACAGCTCCTGCCTCCAGCTTAATGGCGGTGAAATCTCTGTTCCGGTAACCGGACTCAAGGCAAAAGCGCCCAATGCCTTTTCGTTTTATGTACGGCGTGTAGATAATGCTCCGGAGACGACATCAATTCGCGTAAACTGGCAATCCGGCGGAAAAACACTCTGTGTGCTGAATAACTACGTACC
>CAIJKT010000811.1 GCA_903821255.1 uncultured Lentisphaeria bacterium
GCGAAGATTCTTCAAGTGTAAGCTCCTCGCCGGTTCTGACCAGTCTTGCGCTGTTAAAAATAATCAACAGCGTACTCAAGGTATGCAGCACCGCCGCCCAGATCGGAGTCATCCAGCCGAAAACCGACAGAATCATTCCTCCGAATACGAACAGCATGCCGACAAACAGGTTCTGATTAATTACACCCCTTAACTTTCTGGACAAATACACCAGCATCGGAATCCGGCGCAGATCGTTAGTCATCAAAGCAATGGAAGCGCTGTTTATGGCAATGTCGATGCCGATTGCGCCCATGGCTATGCCAAGATCGCCGGCGGCGAGTGCAGGCGCATCATTAACGCCATCCCCGACAACCGCGACTCTGGCGTTATGTTTGATTTTTTCTACATATTCAACTTTCGATTCGGGTAGACATTCGCTTTGATATTCGTCAATATTCAGCGACGCGGCCACGGTTTCAGCCACAGACTGGCGGTCGCCGGTGACCATTGCACAATGTTTAACCCCGAGGATTTTCAAGTCGGTGATAATCTTGGCCGCATCTTTTCTCAGTTTGTCTTTGAAGCCGATCCAGCCGAGGATTTTGCCGTTGCGGGCGACATAAACCACGCTCATGCCGTGGTCTTCCTGCTCCGCGGCGATGGAAGTATCCAGCCCGAAAGTACCAATCCATGCGGCTCTGCCGACATAGCATTTCTGACCGTCAATAACGGCCTGAACACCTTTACCATGGACTTCGCTGAATTCGGAAATATCAATTATTTTAACTCCGGCCTCCGCAGCCAGCTTCTGCAATGCAATTGCTGTCGGATGATTACTGTGCTGTTCCGCGGTGGCTGCCACTTTCAGCAGTTCAGCCGGAGCGATATTATCAAACGGGTTCAGTCTGGCCACCGACAGGATGCCGTCAGTCAGAGTGCCGGTTTTATCAAATACAAAAGCCCTGATCTTGGCGGCCAGCTCCAAATGGCTGACGTTCTTGATCAGAATACCTAAACGGGCGGCTGCGGCGACTGCGGCGACGACCGCTGTCGGAGTGGCAAGCACGATAGCGCAGGGACACGCAATAACCATCAGCGTAATGACGCGCTGCATATCCTGAGTAAACCACCAGGTCACGCCGGCAATCATCAGCACGGTCGGAGTATAATACCCGGCGTAGTTGTCGATAATCCTGACAATCGGAGATTTGGAACCCTCAGCGGCCAGAATCATTTCCTTGACCTTGCCCAGCGTGGTGTCTTCGCCCACTCTGGTTACTTGAATATCAACAATTCCGGTCAGGTTCTGGGTGCCGGCAAAAACATCATCATTCAAATCTTTGTCCACCGGCAGCGATTCCCCGGTGATTGAAGCCTGATTCACGGTACTCTCGCCGACGATGATCCGTCCGTCCACCGGAAAGTTCTCGCCGGGACGCACTCTTATCACGTCGCCGAGTTTCAGTTCAAGCGCTTCAACATCAACTTCCCGTCCGTCAACAATTTTTCTGGCGGTATTGGGCGTCAGTTTAATAAGTTCTTCGATTGAACGCTGGGCGCCGCTGGCGGTGCGGGACTCAATAATAATCGTCAGCAGCAGGAAAAACGAAATAATTCCGGCCGTCTGGAAATCGCCGCCGGCGAAAGCCGCGAGAATCGCCAGCGCGACCAGTTCATTCATGTAAATCTTGCCGTAATAGATATCTTTCAGTGCTGTAACCATAATCGGCAATGCTAAAATAATGCCGCCGATGATAGCGCTGAATTTGGCGGAAAACATCTGGTCCGGCACCAGCCATTCCAGTACAAAGGAGTTGATAATAAAGAAGCCGCCGATCAGGGCGATGGACAACCGGCCCATTGTACGGTCGTGGCCTGTACCGTCGGTCAGATTATGGTCGCCGCAAGTCGGACATACAATTCCCGGTTTATGCTTATGCTTTGCCGGGGCTGCCTGCTTATGATCGTGATCATGGCTATGATCGCGGCCGCAACCACAATGCTCGTGTTCGTTATGTGCTGTACTGGCTTCTGCCATATTCATTTCCCTTCAGTTGCTTCTGGTCTTTTGTTAACATTTTCCAGCGGTTCGGGATTGATCTTCAAGCGTATCTGCTGCTGCTTCCCAGACCCTTTTGTAACGATATATTTCTCCTGGATTTTACCCAGGACATCGGAAAGGGTGTAGTTGTAAAGCGCCATCAGCACTGTATCCGGGCTGGCGGCATATTCCGCATTTATTTTTTCGAAATAAATGTTTTCCGCTTTAACTTCGGAAACAATCTGCTTTTTATAGGTCGTCGCGGCCGCCATAATTTCCGCTTTTTCCGAGAGGACGCTGTTTTCCAGCTTTACGCGGTATTCGTTGGCGGTGTCAATCATGGTTGATTTCGCCTGATTGGCCGCGGTAACTTCACCGAATGCGGCTTTGGTTTTTTGCGGAGGATAAGCCTGCTGAAGCGCTACGCTGTTAATCTTTATTCCGATATCCAGGTCGGCAATCGCTTTGTCAAACAATGCCTGCACCTGATCTTTGTAAGCCTGCTTTTTTTCATACAGAACATCATCCACTGCTTTGCCGGCTGTCACTCTTAAAACTATATTTCTAAGTGTTTCGCGAAGAATCGTCTGGGGGCCGCGTGTGCCAAGAACGACTCCGTCCTTTGCCGCCACCAGCACTTCGTCATCATTGAGCGGATCTTCAGGGCAGAAACACTTTTCATAATATTTCTGGGGATTCACGACTTGATATTCCAGTATCCATGAGGCATGAATGATGTTGGCGTCGCCGGTCAGCAGATAACTGTCGCGTCCCGGATCCAGCGGACCGCCCATCTGCGCCTGCTGTTCGTCCATCGCGGTTGATGACGCTTTGAAATCAACCGTTAAAATCTGCGGGTTGGTTTTAATCCGGATCAGTGAATTGACCGGATGCGGGAAAAACCAGTGCCAGTCTTCGGTATAGGTGTCGACATATTTGCCGAATCTCAAAACAATGACCGCTTCCTGCGGTTTCACAATGAAATAACCGCCGAACGTGAAGAAGTACACCAGCATTCCGACAATAATTATCACCAGAATGAAAAATGAGATCTGGAGACTTCTTACCAACGACTTTAAACCGGAATCATACTGCCCTTCATGGTCGGCATGATAACCCGTATCCTGCTTTTTATTCGTATTGTCCATAATGTGCAATCATTCTCTCTGGTGATTATTTCTTTTCAGTATTGACCGGCGCGGACGGCTTCAATTTGTCGGCGTTCATCTTCATTAAATCGAATGGCGCCGAATCAGTGTCCAAAACCAGTGTGGTTCTGGATTTCATGATCTTGCGCAGCGAATCAAGTTTTCTGAGAAAGGTGGCAAGTTCCGGATTTTTCTTGAATACCGCGTAATATTTGGCGGCATCCGCATCGCCCTGCGCCCGGATTTCCTTGGCGGCAGCTTCGGCGTCAGTCAGAACAACCTGTCTTTCGGTATCTGCATTGATCTTGATTTCCTTGGCTTCTTTTTCGCCGGCGGCGCGGAATCCTGATGCAACAACGTTCCGTTCCTGAATCATGCGTTCAAAAACTTTTTCACTGACTGACTTCGGAACATTGATCGTTTTGATCCCGGCGGATTTGATTAAAATGCCGTACGGTTTTGCTTTAGTGTTGAGTTTTTCGCAGATTTCATTTTCGATTTGGCCGAGACGCATCTTCTCCGGATTCGTGTTAATGAGCTGGTTAAATTCGTATCTGCCGAACGTTTCATCCTTAATGCTTCTCATCCAGTTGTTAAGCTGATCTTCGGCATTGGTCATGGTGACCATGCTTCTGAAAAACTCCTTTGCATCTTCAATGCGGTAAATAATATAGATACCGGCAATAATATTCTGACCGTCTTTGGTCATGGTTTCTTCAAGCTTGCCGACATTGCCGTTAAAACAGCAGTACCGGTTGTCAAATTTGAAAATTTCCTGAACCGGATACGGCCAGCGGAAATGCAAACCCGGTCCGGCTGCCTGCTCTTCAATCTTGCCGAACGTGGTAACTACTGCGGTTTCCGTACTGTTGACTTTAAAGGAAAAGACTGCCACCATGAAAATTGCACCTACAATCAGTCCGAGCAACATCGTCGGCCAATGCCTGGTAATCTTTGTATCGTTTACTTCTGCCGTCATATTATTTCGCCTCCATTTATTCTATTTGAATTATTTAATATGCTTATTTTCGTGGCTGGTCGCTGAGCGAATTGACATCGGTGTCAATCAAGTCAAACCTGGCTTTTTGTTCAAGATTCAACTCATAAACCTCATTCGGAATTGATGAAC
>CAIJKT010000812.1 GCA_903821255.1 uncultured Lentisphaeria bacterium
AATCCGAACAGCACATGCTAAAATTTAATCTTTGCAATTGTGACAATGATCCAGGCCGGCAGCAGATCAAGTATCGCCGTAGCGAATTTCAGGATTAATATATTGCTGCCGCGGCAGCGAAGGATTTTTAATGATAAGTTGAAGCTGAATCAGCGCCTGGCGCGATAGCTCATCAAAGTCCTGGATTATCGAGGTGGTCATAAAACCCCAGATATTGATGTTTTCAACATTTCCGAAATCCGCATAATAAATGTCCTTTTTCCAGCATAATTTATGGCTCAATACCCATTGGACTACCGCGCCGGTGGCAAACCAGTGATCCGCAAAAATCAGCAGCGGCAAAGACCCGGAAACTTTGATATTACCATCCAGTGCCGTAATCTTTCCTCCGAAATCAGGCGGGAGATGAATAATTTCATAAAACCTTTTTGCACTCCGGCAGGCGGAAATGAAGCCTGCTGTTTTCTGGTCTCCGATAAAACGGTTGACATTCGGCGTGCATAACAGATACGGAGTGGCTGACGGTAATTCGGCAAGGCGTTCAGTTACAAGCTTTGCAAAGCATTTCTGATGATCGGTTGCCACAAAATTACATTCAGGAATGGCGCGGTTGATGATGATTCCCGGCAGTTTCTTCTGGCAGTCGATAATCTGCTGCATGTGCTCTTCGTCCGGATGCGACCATAGAATGCCGTCAAAATTAGCCAGATTGGAAACTTTGGTTTTGGACCCCAGCGCATCATCGTAGGAAATATATTTCAGGGAACAATTAGGCGCTGCCGGAATATGGCGCATGAGCCAGTCCGGTGCAATATATGCGATGCGATAACATTGAGTGGTGTTAATCACCAGACTGCCGGCGCCGCGTCTGGAGCTGATCAATCCTTTTTCGATAAGAATATCAACCGCGCTGTTGATTGTTGTCCGGGTAACGTTGAAACGCTTTGCCAGATCCATTCTTGTCGGGAACAGATCGCCTGCCGAATAAGTTCCTGACTTGATTTCAGCAATAAGTTCAAATGCAATCTGACGATAACGTTCCAGTTTCAAGATATGAAGCCTCATTTATTGTTTTCTTAATATTAAAATAACACTTGGAGATGAGATATTCAATTTGATTCACTATCATCCCGTAATTTCTAAATCTTGATAATTGCAGCTTTACCCTTTGTTCCCAATGGCGCTTCCGGGGTAAACTAAATGCTGGATTTAATTTGGCAGACAACGCTTCCGCTGATATATTCTTTAAATAATTTCTGACACGCGTTCTACTTATAACAAGGATGAAGAAAATGAGCAAAAACGGCAAGGCGGATGACATTGTTCTGATTATCGGGGCGCATCACGAAGAAGTTGAAGCTGAATTTCCAAATATCGCGGCGAAGCTGGCGGACAGATGCAGCCGGGTCGTTATCCTTAACCCGGTCGGCGGCTGGAACTGGAGTTTCATCCGCGAACTCGGTCCCGACGGCGTGCAGCGTACCATCCGCGAAGCCAAAGCCGCCGCGCAGGAACTGGGCTGCGAAAAGGTCATCTGGGACTATCCGGTGGCGGAAGTCGAAGAACACAGGCTGGAGCTCATGCGGCGGATGGCGGATTTTATCCTGGACCTGAATCCGTCAATCGTGCTGACACACTGGCCGCAGGATTCACACGCCGACCACCGCACCATTGCCAGAATCAGCCGTCATGTGCTGAATGTCGCGCCGAACCTGGTGGAAGACTCCAAACGGTCGCTGAACGTGAAAGAAATCTATGCGTTTCAGGTCGGAATCACCCAGACGTACAATTATTACCCGGATTTCCTGGTGCTGGCCGATGACGCCAGCATGAAAAGAGCCGAAAAAGCGCTGCAATGTTTCCACGGCACCGCCAAGCAGAAAGCCTTGATCTGGTGGGAAAACGTCCAGTCGAAAACCAATAGCTGGAAACAGATCACCGGCGGCATTCCGGCGGAACCGCTGAAGTTCGTCGGCCCGCAGTTACCATTGAAAGGTTTCCGGCTGGCGGAAATCCTCGGCGACGATATCATCAGCATGCCGTTCGACCGCTGGATTTACGACTCACACGGGCAGATATGAAAGCTCGGCATGAATATTTTTAATCATAATATTGAAAACCCAATACTGGAAAAGAATGCATGTCGCTATCGCATTACTGAAAATATCGGCTGGGGTCTTTGTATATCTGCGATATATATTTTTTTCATGAACAATGATCACCCTTTTTCTTATATTTTTTTAGGCTTTAGTACTTGCTGGCTGTTTCTGGCAAAATCCTTGCCATCCGGTCGTTATCGCATTACTAAAACTATCGGCTGGGTTCTTTGTGTACTTGCGATATATGGAATTTTTATGAGCTATGATCACTTTCTTTCTTATATATTTGCAGGATACAGCATTTGCTGGATATTTCTTGCAAAATCTTTGACATCCGGTGCAAAATATAAAAGAATGCTGCTATTGTGCCTTCAGGCAATTACTATCACAGGTATTGGATATTGGCTTGAGCATTGGCTATGTATTTACATATATGACTCTTTCGAAAATGGAGCCGCTGCTGTATTTGGTCCGATAATAGTGTTTCCCGTGTGGAGCATGCTACTTGCATCGTTTCTTGAAATCATTTTATCGCGACGGAGTAAAGTGTTGGCCGTCGGGCAGATGAAAGAAGAGCCGCACAGTCAAATCTGATTAATCACAAAGGCACAGAGAATTTCTTTGCAGATTTAACAGCCGGAAGAATTTGAAAAACAGAGTTTCTGCCTTTATCCCCAAGGCTTTCTCTGTGTCTTTGTGTCTCTGTGGTTAAAAAAACAGGATTGATTATTCCTGTTTATTCTCGACGTTCATGAAACTGCCCATCCGGGCGATGATCTCGGTCTGGGTTTCAGCCAGTTTTTCAACGGCGTCGAGGACGCTTTCGACTTCATCCTCGTCAATGGAATAATCATCCGAGTTCAGCATATTGAGCATGGCGGTCAGGCGCAGTGAAATTTCCGCCAGTTTCTTCATCTCTTTTTGCGGCAGTTGCGCGGCGGCGATGTCAATGCTGTTCAGGAATTGCAGCCATTCCAGGCGCTCTTCGACGGTTTCCAGTATCTTCTCCCGAACCGGCGCTTTCAGTTCGTCGGCATGGCGGTTGTATCTTTCCGCAAACCTCTCCCAGCGGTCTTCGATGTAATTCATGAAGACATTTTCCTGGGCGTCGTCAATGAAATTCAGTTTTTCGTTGCCGAAGCAGCGGCTGAAGAAATCCACGAATTCCAGTTCTTTCCGGTAGCACTGGTCAAGCATGTACGCGTCAATTTCCGGGGTTTTCATCGGGATGCCGATTTCCGCCAGGATTTCATCAATCGAAGCGGTTTTGCCCTTGGAAATAATGACATCTTCAGGGACTTCCAGTTGCTCTTCGGCATCGGTATCGGATTTTCTGGTAAGGATGGTATGACCGTTGTCAATGCTGATTTCAATGTGATCGTTATTGCGGTAAAATTCATCCAGCGAAGCGCCGTCGGCAACCAGCAGTTCCCGTCCGCCGATGAAGAACGCATTGCTCAACTGGTCGGGTATTTCCAGATAACTTTCATAGTCATCAATAGTTTTATCAATGGCGGCGGAGTATTTTTCAATCCATTGTTTGACCTTGCCCGCTTTGCGGTTATTGCCCGGGATGTAGCTGAAATTGAAGGTACCTTTGGTCCAATCCAGGATTTTTACCGCAATGGCGTCGCCTTCTTCAAAATCATTGGTGCGGTAGAAATCTTTTAAATCAAAAGCTTTCAGCTTCACCTGGCCGCCGGCAGTCTTGCTTTGCAGCAGTTTCATGTTCGACTGGTTTTCCGCGATCAGGAAATCGAATATCTGCTCCGAGCCCAGCAGGACATGATATTTAATGATATCTTCCAGTTTCTCGCTCACATCTTTCAGCGGTGCTTTCTTTTTGCTGTCAGTTCCGGTGAATTTCACGTCCGAAGGGAAAATATCTTCTGAACAAAATGCGGAAAAACGGTGTCCGGGGAAAAGTATTCCATGCTCAATTTCATGCTTGTCCGGCGTTATGCAGAATTCGGCGTTCTTAAAAAAGTTTTTCTTCAGTTGATATTCGTTTTGGGTCATGTCTTTGAACAGTTCAACGTTGCCGTCGAGTTCGCGCACGACCCTGGATTTGAAACTTTCCGCTTCTTCCTCGGTGTCAAATTTATAGGCCAGGCTTGCGATGAGAGTATCCGCGGTAAACGCGCCGGCGGATTTATTCAAAAAGAGATTTGCATCATGATCGAGTTTACTGGAATCTATAAGCATAGAGGCCTCCGGTTGCTAAAGGTTCATTTTCGCGATTTTTTTCAGCAGAAAGCTGCGCAGGCTGTCATCCAGCTCATTCTGCTCCCAGGTTTTTATCGTATCCAGCGATACCGCATCCTTCAAGTCGAATTCTCCGCTTTTCAGCCGGTTGAGCGAGAAAAGGGTGGCACCGCAGCCGAGTTTTTTGCCGATGTCCGCGCACAGCGTTCTGATATAGGTGCCTTTGGTGCACTCCACGGTTATATCGACAAACGGCAGTTCGATCCGGCTGATGCGGATGCTTTTAATCGTGATGGTCTTGGCTTCGCGTTCGATCTCGATGCCTTTGCGCGCCAGTTCGTAAAGTTTCTTTCCGTCTACTTTGACGGCGGAAACCATTGGCGGGATCTGCTGTTGAACGCCGACAAAACCGGCGATGACTTTTTTTATCTGTTCCGCGGTCACATTGCTGTAATCGCTCTGGGCGGTCATCGTGCCGTCCATATCCAGCGAGTCGGTCTCGGTGCCGAGGAGCAGCGTTGCTTCGTAAGTTTTATCCTGCCCGCTGAATTTGTCGCTCAACTTGGTGAATCTGCCGATGACGATTATCAGCAGTCCGGTCGCCGCCGGGTCGAGTGTGCCGCAATGTCCGACTTTGGGAATATTGAAGCGCGCCCGGATGAAGTTTACCACATCGAAACTGGTCCAGGTTTTCGGATTGTCGACCAGCAGCACTCCGTGCTGGGAGAATACCGGCAGCCGCGGTTTGTCAGGATCGTGCCTCATGGAGCACCCTTTCTACGTGGGAAAGCAGGATTTTTCCTGCGTTTTCCAGGCTTGAAGCCTTGATGATGCAACCGGCCGCGAGCTCATGGCCGCCGCCGTTCAGTTTGCGGGCGATCTGGCCGACAGA
>CAIJKT010000813.1 GCA_903821255.1 uncultured Lentisphaeria bacterium
CATGTAGGTGCGGCCGCCATCGTAGAATTCACGGTTTTCGATCAGAAAAACCCGTCCCAGGATACCTTCGGCAATCAGTTTCTTCAGTTTTTTCAGCACCGCGTGATGGCGCAGATTGAAACCCATCATAATGCATTTGTCCGCTTTTTCAGCAGCGTTTATGATATTCTGACAGCCTTTTACTGTTGTCGCCAGCGGCTTGTCAATCAGCACATTGACGCCCCTGTTCAACGCCGCCACCGCGTTGGATTCATGACAGAAGTCCGGACTGGTAATGACTACAGCATCTAAGGTTTTTGCGGCAAGCATTGCTTCCACGGAAGTAAAAAAATCCGTTTTGAAGCCCAGTTCTCTAGCGGCAAATTCCATTCTGACATGATTGGGGTCACAAAGCGCTACCACTTGAGCGTCATTACGAGTTGCAATAGTTTTGCCGAAAGCCAGAATGCCTCTGCTGCCGGCCCCGATAATGCCAACTTTAATTTTTTTTTCACGCATTTTTGTTCTTTTGTTTCAGGCAATAGTTTCGTTTTAATAAAGTTAATTATTTCAAAAAAATTCATCCCATAATTATTCAGAAACATCGAAGGGGTGAAATCATGTCGTTGCATTCTTAGCTCGGCAAAGACTCTCCCCCCTCTGATAAATCATATCAATTATCTCTTATTTCGGGGCTTGTTGTTGCAATGCTTCTATAGCTTCGGCAATCTCTAGTTTACGTTTTTGCCAGAGTTCCGGATTCAGGCTGTATTCAGTCTTGCTGGCAGCCAGATTCCCTGGTACGCTTAATAATTTGCCATATTTGGTCTTTTCTCCAGGATATTGTTCAAGCAGTTTCTTAAGTAAAGTCAAGTATTCGAAATCCTGCATTCCCTGCCGCATCATCTCCCAGCGCAATGACGGAATGGGATTAAGTCCATCAGAATGCAGATAAGTATCGTTAGGATAATTTAAATAGGCCTTGGGCTCATGGTGGGCGTAATGCAATCCTTGTACGCCGTCTTGAAAATAGAGCCAGTAATTCACCCGCAAATTCATCGGATGATAGGTATCATTATATATGTAATCTGCCCCGTAAGCCCACATTTCATCGCCGGCCAGGCGGCGTTTTTGCGCTTCGGGAGAGGCGAAATTAACTTCATGCCATGGCATACACCAGATATTGACTTTGCCGTAGAAACGCGATCTAAGATGCGAAGTTACCAGAAAAGTCGGTATTCCAGGATAGTATTTAGCCATATCATCTGTATTCTGCTGGAGCAAATCCATCACTTCTTCAGCGGGTTCGTCTCCCAGTTTGATAATTGATTGATTGACTAAATTGGCCTTTTTTACCTTTGCCACCGCCGTATCCAAGTTAGTAATAAAACCCTTGAATGCCCTGTCTCTTTCTGTACCTGGAGTGGAATATTTGATGTAGAAAGACAGCGTATTGTACGCGACGATATAAAGAGGATCAAATTGATATTCCGCCTGCAATTCGGCACGAATTTTATCGTCGATTATATTGAATATCGG
>CAIJKT010000814.1 GCA_903821255.1 uncultured Lentisphaeria bacterium
CGGCTTTGTCCGGCTGGTTTCCAGACTGCGGAAGATTCCTTATGTGCTGAGCATTCACGGGGGGGCGCTTGATCTGCCGGCGCAGCAACTGAAAGAGATCGTCGCTCCCGCGAAAGGCAGTTTCAACTGGGGGAAGATTTTTGAGATTGTCTTAAGATGCGGCAGAGTGAACCAGGATGCCGCCGCGATAATCTGCGTTTGTGAAAATGAGCGTGAACTGATGGCGCGGAAATATCCGCAGACGAAAGTGGCGTATGTGCCGAATGGCGTTGATGTTGAACGGTTTGCCTCCGGCGATGCCGCCAGATTTAACAAGAAGTTTGCTGTCGGGGACCGGGAAGTCCTGCTTTATGTGGGCGGCTTTTATCCTCAGAAGAATCATCTTTTGCTGCTTGACGCGTTTGCCGGAATAATTGAAACCCGTCCGCGGACAGTGTTAGTCCTGGTTGGAGTGGCATACGATCAGGCCTATTATGAAAAATTGATCAATCGGATTGCGGCTTTGAACATTTCAGATTCCGTGATTCTGCTGCCTAATTTAAACTTTGAAGATGATACGCTGGTTGACGCCTATGCCGCCGCATCAGTTTTCGTGTTTCCCAGCAAATACGAAACGTTCGGCATCGTGGCTCTGGAAGCATGGGCGGCGCGGAAGCCGGTGATTTGCGGGAAAGTCGGCGGGCTTGTCTCGTTTATCCGGGATAATGAGAACGGGCTGTTCTTTGACGTGGATTCCGCGCCGGATTTGCGGCGGAAAATTGAGCTGCTGCTGGATGATAAGGCGCTGGCCATGAAACTGGCGCAGGCCGGGTTTGCGGAAGTGCAGAATTATTCATGGTCCGGAATAGCGGGAAAAATTGCCGCCATATATGAGGGAATATGAAATATATCTTAATCAGGGATGATGATGTCAATTTCTTTACATGCAGGGACATGCTTGAAGAAGTCTACGGCTTTATTTTCGAGAATGACATTCCAATCAACTTTTCAGTCATTCCGGCAGTGAACAGCGCGGCCAAAACGGAATCCTGCAATTTTGGCGCAGGCAGCCCGGAGCCGTTTCTGCCGCGGGATGTTGCCGGTGAAGACAAGCAGTTTCCGATTACCGGGAATCCCGGTCTGCTGCATTTCCTCAATTCCATCAGGAAAAAGGAATTTTTACTGCATGGCTTTGAACATGCGGGAAAATCTGGACGGTATGAGTTCGAGTCAGAGGACAGGAATGTAATTGAAGACAAGCTGATCAAAGGGATGGATATTTTTGAAAAAGCCTTCGGCGTGATTCCGGAGACATTTGTTGCGCCTCAGGATAAATACAGCAGAACGGCTTTTGCTCAGATAAAAAGCCGGTTCAAGACGCTTTCGCTGGGCTGGGTGGATTCCGGCCGGATTCCTTTTGCCCTGTATTGCAGATATCTGCAGATGAAATTAATGCACCGCAATTATATTTGCGACGGTAAATTCCTGATTACCGAGCATCCCGGCTGCATGTTCTCCAGATTCAAGGATGTCAATGAGACGAGCAGAAAACTGGATGATTACATCGCCGGTCACGAGATAACCGTCATTGTAACCCACCACTGGGAGTTTTTTGACAACGGGGTTCTGAACCGGGAGTTGATCAACGCATTCCGCCAAAGAATAACCGGGCTGACGGGCAAATGTGAATTTTTGACTTTTTCCGGACTGCGGAGCAAGTTTTTCAATTAATCCGCAGCGCTTTTAAAAATTAAAAACGGCTATTATTCATACTGATTTAAGTTGCATTTGTTCGTAAATGCGCTATCGTTACTTTAATCAGTTTAGGTTTCCAGGTGTTGCATTCCGGTGCAGGCATTGTGTTTTCTGGGCTGATGCGGTTGTATCGTGTCCGGTGTTTTGCTATATTATCTTAGCTTGTTCAATATTAAGTTATTTGAGAAAAGGAACTCTATATGCAGCTTAATTCATATGACAAAAACGGGATTACTGTTATCGAGATCGAAGGGCGGCTTGATGCCGGTTGCGCTCCTGCGTTAAAAACCAAATTCAAGGAACTGTCCGCAAAGCAGAATAACTTTGTTTTAGACTTGTCAAAGATGGATTATATTGACAGTACCGGCCTGGGGACCATCGTGTCCTGTTTGAAAGTGGTCTCGGAAGCCAGCGGGGACGTCAAGCTTGCCTGTCTCAAGGATAAACCCAGAATGATCTTCGAAATTACCCGTGCATCTAAGATTTTTGATATTTTTGACGATCTTAATGCCGCAGTGGAGTCTTTCATCCAGTAATTAAATTTGACCCGCGAACAGGGAAATGCTTAATGGATAACATCAGTCTCTTAGCCATTGACGACGAACGTTTCAATCTGCTTCTGCTCGAAGAGGCACTCAAAAGCGAAGATATCAACGTTACGACCTGTTCCTCGGCGGACAAGGGGATTGAACTGATCAAAGCCAATGATTACGATGTATTGCTGCTGGACGTCATCATGCCGGGCATTGACGGGTTTGAGTTGAGGAAAATCATCCGGGAATCCCGTCCGCATCTGCCGATTATTTACCTTACCGCAATTGTTGACACCATAGACAATTCGCTGATTGAAAAAATCTCCCAGGACAAGCTGACTTACTACATGCGCAAGCCGTTTGTCCGCGATGACCTCGTCAGGATGATTCGCAGCACAGTCGCCAAAAGGCGGTCGGAGGAGCAGACCAAGGAGCTCTACACCGGAATCATGGAGGACCTGGCGCTTGCCGCGGAAGTCCAGCGGCTGCTGATTCCTGACTGGGTCATTTTGAATGACGATGTCATCGTTTCGTCGATATATGAACCTTCGCAGAAAATCAGCGGCGACATGTTCGACATGATACGTCTTGCTTCCGGCAAATATTTCTTCTTTATCGGCGATATTGCCGGACACGGCGTTCAGGCCGCATTGTACATGAGCGCCATTCAATCAGTGTTGAAAATGATCATCGGCATGGGTAACTGGGAAATCACCACCAATGAAGTGCTTAACCGTCTTAACTGGGTGTTCTGCACCGAACTGGGACAGGAGAAGTACATGACCTGCATGGTGGGGATTTTCGATTTTACGACAAATGAACTTGAATTCTTTAATGCCGGACATCCAAATCTGGCGGTTTTCAATCCGGAAATAGATGCGGTGGAATTATTGAATCCGGGTATTAAAGGCGGAATCCCGGTTGGCTGGGACAGGTACTATGAGTATAAGGAAGAAGATGTGATCAAATATAAATTCAGCGACGACAGCATCTTTTTCATGACCACTGACGGTACATTTGAAATTTCCAATTCAAATGATCAAATGCTCGGGTTCGACAAGATGATCCAGTTGCTTGATTCTCTGGTTCATGACCAGGACGCCGCGATTATTCCTTACCGCGTCCGGGAGGCGCTGCCGCAGATGGGTTACAGCGTTGCCAATGATGACATGACTATAATCACCGTCAAGAAAATTGTGCAGGAGCAGGAAAAGATCGGACGCAAGTACTGGCTGAGCCATCCGATGGTTCAGGATGTCAATAAATTGTGCTCCGATTGTGAAAAGTATATTCTCGAGTACACCAGTGACACTGAACTTTCGGTAAAGGTGGAATTGATTCTCGGGGAGTTTCTTAATAATATTGTGATGCACGGACTGGAAAACAATCAGCAGTCCAGGCCGGGAATTCTTGTTGAGATGAAGATTTCCGACAAAGACGTGACGATTAAGATTCTGGACAAGGGGAAGAAGTGGTCTTTCAATACCTCGCCGGTTCCGCCTTCAGAGGATATCTGGAACAAAGATGAGCAATATGCAACATCCGGGCGCGGGATGACCATAATCCGCTCAATCGCGTCTGAGATCAGCCGCAACCGTTACAAAGACCTTAACGAGACCGTGTTCAAAATCCGCAGACAACAAGGGTGAAGCCATGCCGATGGTCAGTATTGTAATGCGATCAATAAATGACTTGAGCTTCATTGAAAAGACTTTGACGGCGGTTTTCAATCAGAACTTCAAAGACTTTGAACTGATCAATATTGATTCCGGCTCCACTGACGGCACCTTTGAAATCATCAGGAAATACAATCC
>CAIJKT010000815.1 GCA_903821255.1 uncultured Lentisphaeria bacterium
AGCACCTTTCCCAGGATCACGACTGGGCCAGCCGCAGATTTTCCATTATCGACCGGCACGCCAAATGGATTTTTCAGAGTTTGCTGAATAAACAGCCCGGCAGGGTTCTGGATCTGGGCTGCGGCCCCGGGCTTTATACTTTCCGCCTGGCGGCAATAGGCTGTAAATGCAAAGGAATAGATTTTTCGCCGGCGTCGATTGAATATGCCATTGCCCAGTCCGGAACGATGCCGGTTAAGCCGGATTACGTGCTGGATAATATCAAGACTGCTGAATATGGCAGTGATTTTGACCTGGTCATGCTGCTGTTCGGCGAATTCAACGTTTTTTCTCCGGAAGACGCGGCGAAAATTCTCGAAAAGTCTTTCACCGCCCTGAAACCTGGCGGCATACTGCTGATCGAGCCGTCAACGTTCGAATATGTTAAAACCGTCGGCACAAAGGGCATGTTCTGGAGCGGCGGCGTTTCCGGTCTGTTTTCCGACAGTCCCCATCTGGTATTGAAGGAGACATTCTGGCTGGAGAAGCAGCAAGTGGCGGTTGAGCGCGTATTCATTGTTGATGCCGGAACCGCCGAGGTCACCCGCTGTTCCACATCGATCAAGGCATACAAACTGGACGAGCTCAGGGAGATGCTTTTGCAGGCAGGATTTACGGATATCAAAAAATACGATACGCTGGCCGATACCGGGCGTGACGCGCTTCCCGGATTTTTCGCGGTTACTGCTCGAAAACCGTAAATATTGCATAACGCGGAGGTTTGGTCTTATGAAGACCTATCTGAGAATTAAAGACGGCAAACTTCTGCCCGATGCCGATGGCGGCGAAGTTATTTTATACGAAAAGCCGATGGCGGACGAGCTCATGGAGCTGGAAAAAATTCATGAAATAGACGAGCATGACTTGCGTTCGGCCACGGATAAAGACGAGATCGGACGGCTGGAATACCAGGAAAAATGCGTCATCATCATTTTAAAAGTGCCGAAAAATTATTCAGCCGCCGACAATTTGCTGTTCAAAGTCCTCTCGATAGGACTGTTTGTCTTCAAGGACAAGCTAATAATCATAACCGCGGAGCATGTATCGCTGTTCGAATCCAAAATGTCAAACAACATCAAGACAGTTTCCGATGTGCTGATCAAAATTATCCATACGGCAATTGATCATTTCATTTCGCACCTTAAGATAATCAATATGATTTCCGATGAAATCGAAACCAAGCTGAACCAGTCCATGGACAACAAGTATTTCCTGAATATGTTCACTCTGGAGAAGAGCCTCGTATATTTTCTGAATGCCATCAATGACAATTCAACGGTACTCGACAAGCTGAAAGTCAACGCCGCCAGGATCGGGTTCAGCCAGGATAATATTGAGACGCTGGATGACATCATGATTGACAACAAGCAATGTCAGTCGCTGGCGGATACTTATACCAACATTCTCTCCGGGCTGATGGATGCCCGCGGCTCCGTAGTCGGCAACAATCTGAACGTCATGATGAAAAATTTGAACGCACTGGTCATTTCAATAGCGCTGCCGACGTTCTTCACCGGAGTCGGCGGAATGTCAGAACTTACTGGCATGTGCGAATCCATCGGCGTCAGGCCTTTTTTCGGATATCTGGCATTCTTTGTGTCCATGGTTATTTTCGGCGCCACCGTTTTCATCTTCATACGGAAATTTGATAAAATCTGGCGCTGACTGGCAAATAGCTTGAAGATCAGCAGCCGCGGGAGAGGCGTTCGGCTAAAACTACCGGGAGTCCGGCCTGGCGGATTTTCTCCTGCGTGGCAGCGACATCGTATTCAACTCTGACCGGAATAACCTTCCGGGTGCTGGAATCATAAACTGCCGCAGAGCTGCGCCAGTCTGAATCACGGGGCTGACCGACAGCGCCAGGATTCACCAGATATTTAACCCCGGTTTCGCAGAGCTCCTTCTCTTTCAACATTTCCATGACAATGCCGCCTTTGCGGTAAGTGAACAGCAGCGGGATGTGGATATGTCCGCAGAATGCAATATCGGTTTCCTGCAGATAAAAATGAAAAAGCGCGGTTTTCTGATCCAGAACATAGGGCCAGTACTCGCCATCCATCGTTTCCATTGAAGCATGGACAAACTGCAGATTATTTAATTTTACAGTGTAGGGCAGTCCCCGCAACCATTCGATCTGGTCTTTGCGCAGCATGGTTCTGGTCCATAGAATCGATTTGCGCACATATTCCTGGACATCCCACCCTTTGCCGTCGGAGGTGTCAACCGTGTATGCGTCGTGATTCCCCTTGAGCGACTGTATGTCATGCCTTATGACAAAATCTATGCACTCGGATGGCGAAGGTCCGTAACCGACTACGTCTCCGAGCGAGATAATCTTGTCGCAATCGCATTCAAGTAATCCTTCATAAGAGGCAATCAAAGCTTCTATGTTGCTATGTATATCGCTAATTATTCCATATCGCATAACTAATTCACATAATCCTGATCCGGAAATCCATTAATATTAAATACCACACAATTTAGATTATAAGGCTTAATGCTGAAATATTCCAGTATGCAAAAATAATTTTTAAGTTGCTGAGCAGGATTTGTGGAAAAAATCCATTAAATTTTTATACGGCGGATGATTTCTATTCGTTTTCCAGAGACAGACCGGAGTCATTCTGGATATTTTTGACGATATGGTCATACAATTCCCACCGTTCATCTTCTGAAAGCATCCTGATTTTTCCAAGAATACGTTTCCCTGCGCTGTCGAATCCGCGGCAGAGACAGATATCATCGTTCTCAGAACCGGCGATGCCCATCAGGGTTTCATCCAGTACTGCGACAGAAACTCCGAATGCCTGTGCAAATTTAATAATTTTATCCAGTTTGGGATTTTCTTTCCCGCTTTCATAATCAGATATCTGGCCCTGAGGAATTCCAGTTTTTTTCTCAAGTATCTTCTGGGTCCAGTTATTTAATTTGCGCAACTTTTTGATTTTAGCGCCAATTTCTGACATATTAAAATCCCCCCGCTTTATTAATATCCTCTTTATACTAATTATTATACACATAAAAGATAAAAAAGGCAACTAAATTTCGCAGATTGACTTTTATATAGATAAACCTATATTATATAAACAGTTATATTTTACGGATTATAGAGTATGGGTGAAGGACTTGAGCATTCGATCATAATTTCAATGTCGAATGAGTTAAAAGAAGCAATTAAGAGTGAAGCGGCCAGGCGGCAAACGACTGCGGCTGAACTGATTCTGGCTCAGATGCAATTCTGCCTGCCTCGTAATATTGAAAAGTCTATTTCATCGCTTTGCGATGACATTCCGCAGAAAAAAACCATCAGTGACACTGGAAGTATGGCCGGGAACTGAATCTTGGATCTCCGCCCTGGTATTATACCAAAATCTGTTTGGGATATTTCAGTTAATCGAAGTTGATTTTTATTTTACGGACACTTAAATTACATAGCCCGGAAAAACCGGGCGATTTACAATAATCATAAATTCCTGATATTCGGTTTGTTTTGGGTAAAGGGCCTGTTATGAAAAAAGAACAAAGAACGAAAGAAATGCCTCCGGCAATGATCCTCTGCGGGGGTATGGGAACACGGTTGCGGGATGTAACTGAGCTGCTGCCTAAGCCGATGGTGCCGATCGGTCCGCAGCCAATTGTCTGGCATATCATGAAGAGTTACGCCGCATTCGGGGTCACCAGATTTATTCTCTGCCTGGGTTACAAGCGGGAATGTTTCATTGATTATTTTTTGAAATATCATGCTTATGCCGCCGATATCACCGTTTCTCTCGGACAGCACGGTAAAATCGAATACCACAATCATTCAGGAGAGGAGAAATGGGAAGTTACGCTGGTGAATACCGGGCTGGAAACTATGACCGGCGGACGCGTCAGCCGCGCCGGCAAGTATCTCCGGGACAGCGACGAAGATTTCTTTCTCACTTACGGAGATGCTGTAGCAAATATAGATATTAAAACCCTGTATAATACCCATTTGAAACATGGCCGTCTGTTGACGCTTACGGCGGTCCATCAGTCCGGACGATTCGGCGAACTGGAAATAGACGGCGATCTGGTGAACAGATTCAATGAGAAACCGCCGAATGAGGGTTATGTCAGCGGCGGTTTTATGGTTTTGAAAAAAAGCTTCATCAAGCGTTATATTCCCGAAGACGAGGATGTGTTTTTTGAACACACGCCCATGATTAGCGCCACTGCCGACCGTCAGGTGGAAGCTTACAAGCATGACGGGTTCTGGCAGTGCATGGATACGCCGCGGGAGCATACGCTGCTTAATTCGCTGTGGCAGG
>CAIJKT010000816.1 GCA_903821255.1 uncultured Lentisphaeria bacterium
ATCCTTCTCAGGGTGAATGCGGGCTTATTTTATTTAACGCTGTCAAATAGTTTTTCCTGCCGTAATAGTTTCCGAAATTCTTATATTTATCGAAATCGTAAATATCGACAATTACCGGTATTTGTTCCTTGATGAAGTCATAATATCTGGTTTCTCCACGCTCAAAAACCCGCTGCACCGACCAGCACATATAGTCGGCAATATTCAGCAGCGGTTCGGTAAGGTGATTCTGGACATTAAAGCATATTTCGGTAATCATTGATTCCGCCGCATGTTTTTGAGCCGCTCTGCTGGTGGCCTTTTCCAGCGCCATGTTTAATGTTTTATTACAGGTGGTATTTCCGCGACTGGCAATATTCAATACTAATTTATTGCCTTTGACCAGCTTGTTTTTGATCAGATGGGAGAGGATGTCAGCATAGAATTCGCTTTCTCTGCCGTTGTGTTTCCTGTTGTATAAATCTGGTATTTTGCGGGCAACCACCATTTCCATTGAACAGTCCAGTGTCTTGATGAATTTATAGAACAACTGCCTTACTTCCGGGGCATCGTCGGTAGAATGGAAGAAAAAACCATTTTTAGCTATTTTCTTATTGACGCTCGGAATGACATTCAGGTATTCATCCTGCTCCACCTGCTTTTGTAACGCGACAACTTGTTCTCTCACTCTGTTCAGGTCGCCATTGATTCTTACCATGCCGATAGAGAATGTCAGAGAAACGCCGCAGTTGCCTATGATTATTTTATTATCAGAAAAGAACGCAGTGTCTCCAGCTTCATCCAGAAAGCGGTGACTGATATTTGATTTTTTCCTTATCGGTTGTTCACACACAACCCAACTCCTTGAAAATTATAATAATATTCTTGCTTTCAGGCAAAGATACTACAAAACAGGCTTAAATCAAACTGAAAACAAAGGGATTTGACGTCACTTTACTACTCACTTCCTGATGTTTTGCGTCCAGGGGTTTCCCTCAATGGCTTTGATCGTGCCATCTGCAAAAAGCTCATTGCCGAAATAACCGTCGTGATTTGTGGCTTTGTCATACGCAAGCGGCAGGTTCGGATCGGATTTGGTGTTTAAACCGCCGATATAAACATAATCCACGTTTTCTTCTGTTAATGGCAGATCGTCCTGACGTTCCATAGTAACACTCGGACAGCGATATACGGCACAATTGGTCAGATAGTCATTCTTTCTTAACACTTCCAGTCCGGCCGCGCCGCTCACCGGAGGATAATAACCGGCATAGTCCGCGGCATATTGCTGCAATGCCAGATGTATCTGCTTCAGATTTGAAGCGCAGGCAATACGTTTGGGGCTTTCTCTTGCAGCGCCAAACTGCGAAAACACATATAAAAGGAAAGCAAGGCAAAGTAACGTACAAACCATGCATGTTACCCTGCTAATTATATTTATTCCTTTTTCGAATATTCCAGGGAATCCAAAAATTACTCCAACAATGCCAAAAATACCACCAATGGCTGTGAGATCAGCAGGCCATCTGTGGTAAAGTAAATATCCGGCAGAAAAAACATTTATATAGACTGTCGGGATCACGCAACCCAAAATAGTCGAACATAGCGTAGTTTTTGCTATTGAAGATATCTTTTTGCTCATAGCACTCTCATTTCCTGATGTTTTGCGTCCAGGGATCGCCTTCAATGGCTTTGATGGTGCCATCGACAAAAAGCACATTGCCGAAGTAACCGCCGTGATTCATGGCTTTGTCATACGCAAGCGGCAGGTTCGGATCGGATTTTGTGTTTAAGCCGCCGATATAGACATAATCTATGTTTTCTTCGGTCAATGGGTGTATGTCATTGCAGGAATAGTCTGTTGAAGAACTCGGACAAACATACGTCTCATGGGAAGACAGATAGTAATTGTTCCTTAACATCTCCAGCCCGGCAGCGCCGTTTGCCGGCGGATAATAACCGGCATAGTCCGCGGCGTATTGCTGCAATGCCAAATGTATATGTTTCAGGGTCGAGTGACAGTTAATACGCTTGGCTCTTTCTGTGCTGGAATCAAACTGTGAAACCGCATATAGGGAAAAAACAACGCAGAGACAGGTACAGACAAGACATATTATCCTATTAATCTTCGCAGCCTTCTTTTCAAATATTCCCGCAATTCCTCCAATAGCACCGATAAGACAAAGCAGTCCACCGGCAGTTATGGTTCCTGAGTAATTCAATCCGTGATAAAGCAAATATCCTTCAGAAAAAATATTCAGATAGAAAGTTGGAATTACGCAGCCTATAATGGTCAAGGTAATTGCAAATTTTGTCGCTGAAGACATTTTTTTGCTCATATCAAACTCATTTTTTGATGTTTTGAGTCCAGGGTTTTCCCTCAATGGCTTTAATCGTACCGTCCGCAAAAAGCACATTGCCGAAAGATTCGCGAACTATGCGGTTGTGATTATTGGGTTTGTCATACATGAGCGGCAGTTTACTGTCTGATTGGACATTCAGTCCACCGATGTAAACATAATTTACGTTCTCTTCGGTTAATGGCAGATTGTCCTGACATTCCATATTAACACTCGGGCAGTGATATACTGCACAATCAGTCAGATAGTTATTTTTTCTAAGTACTTCCAATCCGGCAGCACCGCTAGCCGGAGGATAACATCCTGCATAGTCTGCAGCGTATTGCTGTAATGCCAGATATATCTGTTTCAGGTCTGAAGCGCAAGAAATGCGTTTGGCACTTTCACTGTTGCGAGCACTCGGTAAAAACATATATAATAAGAAATAAAAACAAAGTAACACACAGACAATACATATTGTAATGCACATTGATTTGATAGTCACAGCTAACACAAATTTCACACTTGAAATTATATCTTTGTTCATGTTTTACTTGGTCTTGGGTTCAATCCTATCCGCATAGCAAAAAATATTATAAAACACCGGCTACAGCCATGAAGGATTCAGCAATTCGTACATGATGGCTTTCTGGGCGTGACGGCGGTTTTCGCTCTGGGTCAGGATGGTTTCAATATTGGCTTCGACGATGTCGCGGTCGATCTCCAGTCCGGGATGGATCGGCATGTCGTGGAAGACTTTGGCTTTGATGCCGCCGAGCAGCTTCATATTCAACTGGAACGGCATCATTTTGCGGATGATCGCGTCTTTTTTATCTTTGAATTCAGCGGCTCTGAAGAATTCCATATCCACCCAGGTGTCGGTGTAGATCACATC
>CAIJKT010000817.1 GCA_903821255.1 uncultured Lentisphaeria bacterium
GTTGCGGATAATCTGGATCTGCGGACGCGGCACGCCCAGCATCGCCAGAACGACCGGGTTTGCCACCAGCACCTTGGTGAACAGCGTCCAGAATTCCGGTTCGATCCGGGCATACAGCTCGCGTTGTTCGTCGAGCGAAGCGCTGTCCAGAACGGCGAACAGCATTCCACGCAACTCCTTGCGCAACTTGAGGTACTGATTAATCATCAGCGCCACATTGCCGGCCGCGCCGTGATAGTAAAACGACTTGCGGATGCCTTTGCCGGAGAAATAGTTCATGTGCTGCCGCCAGAATTCGACGGCATATCCGGGCATGGAATCCTTCAGGAAGTCGAATACCGGCAGATAATTTTCGTGGCGGCCGAGTCCGAACAACTGGAAGAAATCTTCGTGTTCGAGTTTTGCGGCGGCGGCCATTTTCAGATGCAGCAGCGCGTTCTGTTTCGAGTTGACGTCCACGCAGTGGATTTCGCGCGGCGAGTCCAGCAGATAATTGAGGGCATTGCAGCCGGCGCTGGTGATCATCACGACCCGGCTGTCGCCGTCAAGCTGCATCAGCCGGCGGTCGATCGCGGCATCCTCCCAGCAGGTGTTGTAAATCAGCCTGGAGCCATGAATCCGCCTGAACATGCAGTCATGCGCCAATTGTTTGAATGTGTTCCGCTTCTTCAACATACAGTTCCTCCTTTATATTTTTTCTTAATTCCGACATTGCGAATGCGTCCAGATTGATTAATTCGATTTCGCCGGTCATGGACTCGGCGACCGCCGACATGTTTTCAGTCCAGCAGCCGCAGTTTGCATAAAGATAGCCGTCAATCATGCGGAGCTCCGGCGTGTGAATGTGTCCGCAGATGATTCCGTCAACCTTGCGGCTCCTGGCCTCGGCCACCACCAGGTGCTCAAAATCATTGATGAATTTAACCACGTTCTTGACTTTGGTTTTGAGGTAGCGCGACAGTGACCAGTCATAGCCGAACAGCATAAGCGCTTTGTTGATGACCCGGCTCAGCAGCAGCGCCATGTCATAACAGCGGTCGCCGAGGGTATAGAGAAACATGAGTTTTTCGTTAAGCACGCCGTCAAACTTATCTCCGTGCAGGAGCAGCAGGCGGCGCGAACCGGCGGTTATGTGGATATCCTCCCTGCGAATCTTGATTCCGGCAAAATCCATGCCCGCCATATCCCGGAGGTCCTTGTCGTGATTGCCGGGAATGTAGATTACTTCAACCCCTTTTTTGACCATTTTGAAAATCCGGCGGATAAGTGCGTTATGGTCCGGGTCCCAGTAGAATTTACGCTTGATCGCACTCACATCAATAATGTCGCCGAGCAGAACAATTTTTTCAGCCTCCACCGCTTTCAGGAACTCATTCAGACACCGGCTCCGGCTGACTTTCGAGCCCATGTGCACATCGCTGATAAACAGAGTCCTGTATTTAGTTTTCATTAATTCCTTTTTGCATCCTTTTCCGATTGCCTGGTTTTTCCTTCCGGTTTATTGAGTAACGTTTCTTCATAATATATAGAATATGCCGCTTGTGTAAGAACGGCGTTGCCGGCGGATTAGCTTTTGGTTAATTTTCAGATACTAACATAATCCTGATATTGTGCTTTGATTGCAGTCAAGTCGCGGAACAGATGCGGCAGGATACCGTAGATTTAAAGAAAACTGTATTTGATTTTTATTTTAATGGCGTTATTTTGTGTCTTATCTTTATATATTATCAATCCGTTAATACCAAAGATTAATTATGACTCGACTGACAAAGAGATTAATTGTACTTGTATCCTGTCTGGCCTGGGGGATCGCCTCTATGCTGTTTTTTGTTTATGCCCCGTCGGCGACGGATCCGGACAGCCTGCTGATGAGAGCTGCTGAATTATCCTGCAACTGCACATTTAAAATATCCTCAATGACCGAATCCATGGCTGGAAGCCCTGCTGTCGCATTGGTATTTTTTTTCATATATCAAATTGCCGTTTATCTATTGCTCGGCTGGGGATTGGCCGTAGCTGTTTTCCCTGCAAAAAAGGCAGCAAAGAATATTGAACCAAACCCCGCTGCCGCCGCGGCTGAGCAGCCATCAAAAAGCGAATAACCGCCAAGCCTGAGCCAATTTCAAGGGCATAGTCATGTTTGATTATTCCGTCATCATTCCTGCCTATAATGAAGAACTGCACCTGCCGGATACTTTGCATAACTTGCGGAAGGCGATGGCGGCGGCGGAATCTTTGCGCGGCGAGATCATCGTTGTCGATAATAATTCCACTGACCGTACTGCTGAAATTGCCCGGGAAGCCGGGGCCGTAGTCATTTTCGAATCACATAACCAGATTTCCCGCGCCAGAAATTGCGGCGGCCGGGCGGCAGACAGTTCCAGCCTGATTTTTCTGGATGCCGATACCAGAATCACGCCCGTGATTCTGCGCAAATCACTGGAAATGCTGCGGTCGGGCAAATATTACGGAGGGGGGATCAAAATCGGATTTCCGGAAGATGCGCCGCTGCTTATCAGGCTGTTCACCAAACTATGGAACAGCCATGCGGGCATCCGGAAATGGGTCGCCGGATGCTATATTTTCTGTCTGAAAGAAGCCTTCGATGATATCGGCGGGTTCCGGGAGGACGTTTATGCCGCGGAAGAAATTTATTTCGCTAAAAGCATGGCAAAATGGGGCAGGAAAAAGCAATTGGATTTCGGTTACATCAGCACCGAATTCATTCAAACTTCACCCAGGAAAATAGATGAGCACTCCACGCTGAAACTGCTGGCGATCATGCTGCTGCTCGGAACATTCCCTTTTCTGCAAAAATCCAGGCGCATGTGCAAAATATGGTATAACCGGTAAGGACAGATGCTTGATTTTCTTCCGGCAGTATTGTCAATCTGCCGGAAGTAAAGTAAAGGAAATCTGTTACCGCCGTCCGCCGCCGCCACGTTCACCGCCGCCGCCACGTTCACCTGCGCGTTCGCCGCCGTGTACGGCTTCACGTTCGATGCCGCTATGCTGCAAACCGCCGCCCTGCCGACTTTCAAACGAACGTCCGTTGTTGCGGAGCGCGGAGCGGTATTGCTGCGTCGGCCTGTTCTGCAGATTATGTTTGTAGGGGTAATATCTGCCGCCGTGCCAGAGTCCGTGCTGATGGTAATAATGGGCCGGGCAGTAATGTCCGTTGGAATAAACCCAGTGATTGTTCCAGTACCAGTGATGCCAATAGTTGTACGGGTAGCAACTGCCGTTCCAGTTTACCCATTGCGGTGCGCCGCCGTATGCGACTTGCATATCATAGGGAATGGAATCCCCTGGATTTACGGTAATGGTATTTCCGGGGGTCTGCTGAACATTGTCGGCATTGGTCAGCGCCTGCTGCGGAATGTAATCGCCGGGCGACGCATTGTCCGGCAGGGTGCTTCCCTGATTAGCCTGAAGCTGCTGCTGAAAAGCCGCCGCTTTCATCGGGTCGTAGCCGAAAGAGGTCGCTTCGTCCAGCGGCATGTCCATAAAATCGGCCCAGCCCGCCGCTCCGTTGCAGACAAAATTAATCCCGATCGGAGTTGTCTCGGTAACCTGGATATTATTGAATGCGGCCCCGTTGTTTAAAACCAGATCGGTGGAATAAGATACGAACGGACACAGCATCAGCGCGGCCAGCAGTACAAAGATTTTTTTCATGACACCTCTCCTCCATCATTAGATTATATCATAATAATACTATCCGTAATAATCTTTGTCAAATCCTGAACAGAATTCCAGATATCTTAGTAGTATGGAGAATTGTATTTTCGTCTTTCCTGATGATTGCATGGCAATCTTTGGAGTGCGACACTCCCGTGTCGCTTTGGATTCAGGATAAAATCCAAACAGCGGACAGAGATACAGAAAAAATGGCGGAAACCAACGCGGCGCAGGGGTGCCGCAGTCCAAAGTCAGGCGGAGCGCCTGACAGATCAAGTTCCGGCAAAATCAGCGTTTTTTCGCTGCGGTAAGGCATAGGTCTGCCTCGCTTAATGCGTTATTCGTCATCCGTATTGTCATAGTCGGGAACTTTGACCAGGGTATTTTCGGTATAAATCCGGCTGAACTCATTAAAGGCTTTGCTGTAACGTTCAAGGTTGTGACGGCTGAAACTTTTCTTGGAATACTCGCGGTAACGGGTTATCTGGGAGCGGGAGATCGTCTGGAGTTCCGAAACACACTGGGCGATGCTCATTTCGCTTTCGCCGAAGATCTCATCGGTTTTCCGCAACTGTCCGGTAATGTCATTGCCGATGAACTCGCTCAGCATGTCTTCCTCTTTGAACAGCGACAGTTCATGCTCGACCAGGTCATTCGCCGCCTGCACCGTATTTTTCAGTACCGCCAGATAGCGCAGGAATTTAGTTTCTTTAAACCCTTTGTCGTCCTGGTAAAGCGCGGTGACGATGGCCTCGGTATCGCGGATGGCAATCTCCAGCATGGATACCGCTTTCAGGTAAATTTCCTTGCGTTCCTGATCGCGGTTGGCGAACAGGTTGTTGTTGAGAAGTTGTTCCGCCCGGTCGTAGGCGGCGTCACGGCGTCCCATCAGCGGCGGAATGTTCATTAAAACCAGATAATCGGCGCTTTGCCGCCGTGGTCTGGACGGGGCCATCTGCCGTATGGTCTTTTTTACTTTGGCCAGCACTTCACTATGAAACCGAGGATTCAAGGTATTCTGCCTCCGTATATTTTCAGTTTTAAAAGACTCACTACTCTTAAAATAAGTTTTATTCCAATTTTTGCAAACCGTCTTTCAAGGAATGCCCCGGTAATACCATAATCAGGAATTGGCAGTTATACTCTGCACGGCTGAAAATTTAACAATAGATTGCGAAGATTTTGAGAATTGGTTCGTGTTCTGAGAGGCTGCCGATACAGGGGTATCGTAGGCCTCGAAGAGCGCGAATCCAAACTCAATAGATCTCAACCTCTTTTCGTCGAGTGTCTTGCGTCCGTATTTTTCCGTTCCTTCTTCAGGCGATATTCATATCGCCAATCAGTCGGATCGAA
>CAIJKT010000818.1 GCA_903821255.1 uncultured Lentisphaeria bacterium
ATCCTGAAATGAAGCGCGGGCAGGCGGTCGCGGAAACAGTCCAGCCCTGGGTCGGACAATATGTCAGGTCGCTTGAAGAAGTGATTCACGAATGCCCTGAGCAATGTTTCATCTTCAGCGACGTGTGGAAGCGGTGAACACTGCGGCGCATCGCTTGATTCCATGCTGCAACACCGTATATTACTCAAAGGATGCTAAGGCAATAAATTAATTTACAGGACACTATCGCGGAATGAGTGTTTGCATTACAGGCATGGGGTGTATTTCCCCGGCAGGAATCAATTGCGCCGCCACCTGGGACGGGCTGCAGGGTGATGACGCACCCGGACTAACCGGATTATCTGAAACCGGACAGACCGTTTTCAGTGCGCCGCTGAACCCGGCCTATGATTCCAATGGCAGGAGGCACCGATCTGTCGATCTGCTGAACCAGGCGCTTGATGAAGCGCTCACTGATGCCGGCCTGAATGAAATTGCCGGTTCACACAGGATCGGAGTTTGCATCGGCACCACGTCCGCGAGTTTTCTCAACGATATGGATTTTCACCGCAAGCTTCGCGAACATTTACTGGATGAAAAATCCCTCAAAAGATTTTTCTCCGGCAATCCTGCGGAATACGTCAAAAAACGGCTTGCGCTGCGCGGGCCGGCGATGACTGTCATCAATGCCTGCGCGTCAGGGACAGACGCTATCGGAGTCGCGATGTCATGGCTTAATGGCGGTATCTGCGATATCGTTATCGCCGGCGGAGCCGACGAGATACATAGTGTCTCCGGAGCCGGATTCCATTCGCTGGGAGTTACATCGCAGCATCTGTGCCGTCCGTTCGACCGTGACCGCGACGGCCTGAATCTGGGCGAAGGTGCGGCGGTGCTGATACTGGAGACTACGGAATCGGCATCCCGGCGAAAACGAGTTTCCGGCATGTATGTTGAAGGCTACGCCGCCGCCGGCGATGCCAGACACATTACTCAGCCTGATCCGGAGGGACTTGGAATCGAACGCGCCATCAGACAAGCATTGAAGTGCGCCGGTTTAAAATCTGAAGATATCGGTTTTATCAATGCTCATGGCACCGGAACAATTCACAATGACCTGGCGGAGGGCCGTGCATTCGCCAGGATTTTCGCCGGTAAGTGTCCATATTTCTCAACCAAAGGAAAAACCGGGCATACGCTCGGGGCGGCCGGCGCGATTGAAGCGGTTATTACCGCGATTATGCTGAAAAAGCAGCAGATCACCGGCAGTTGCAGACATCAAAATCAGGACCCGGAGATTCCGTTTCCCCCGGCGGCGGCAATGAAGGTGGCGGCCAAATACGCGTTATCCACTTCGCTGGCTTTTGGCGGATGCAACAGCGCGTTAATCCTGAAATGCGAAGGCGGGGCGGAGCAATGATACAGATAAACGGACTTGGATTCTGTTCCAGCAGCGGCTCCATGATGCGGGAGCCGGCCTCCGCCGCCGGAGTTAATCTGCCGGTCAACAACCTGCCGGAAGACAGATTAAAAAAACAGCTCAGGGGGTGCGGCGCGTTCGTTACCGCCGGAGTCAGAGCTGCAATGCTGGCGATGCACGATTCCGGCATCACCGGAGAAAATCTGGCGACGACGGGAATTATAGTTACCTCCCGGCTCGGGGATCAGAATACCACTTCGGAATTCATAGATGACCTGATTGACTATGGTATCGACCAGGGTTCTCCGCTTAAATTCGCCCATTCCAACCACAATGCCGCGGCGTCATATATCGCCAAGTTATTCAATATTTACGGTCCGGCAGTTACCTCGGTCAACTTTGAAGCAAGCTTTGCCAACGGACTGATTCTCGCTCAGTGCTGGATTGAACAAGGCACATGTAATAATGTGCTGCTGCTGCAAATTGAATCCTGTTCGCCGCTTTCCGAGGTACTCGTCAATTATGAAAAAGGTTGTATGACGCTGTCCGCTGATACCACGGCGTTTGCTGACAGCAAAGCGCAATGCGCGGCAGCCTGTTTGCTACTGGGCAATCATGAATTAAATACAAACAACAATATGAGAATATTACTGTCACGTTCTGCAGAAATCAGCGATACACCAAAGGAGGTCCTGTTTGAAACACCGCTGCCCGATCCGGTGAGTCTGATAACCGCCGTTCTCAAACCACTGCCGCGGCAGCTTGTAAATATTGCCGGAGTAACATACCTTATTGAAAAAATAAATCAGGAGATTAAATAATGTCGAAAACCGCGGAGATACAGGCTTTTTTGAATAAGGAAGTCGCCATGATATTGCGTTTGAAAGAGTCAGAAGTCAATGAAGACGCTTCGCTGGACGATCTGGGGATCAATTCAATGGCCTTTGTGGAACTGCTTATCGCAATTGAGAATAAATTTGGAGTGCAGTTGATCCAGACGGGAATAACCAAAGCTGATTTGAGCAGTTTGAAGACTTTTGCCCTCAGGATAGAACAGGAATTATGACCGCCCGGCAGAATAATCCGCGCAGATTCTATCTGAACGGGATTGACTGGATTGTTCAGGGAATGCAATATAACTGCCAGGCCGCCCCCGGCGGAAATTACCAGTTTCTGATTATCTCGCATCTCGCCGGAACTCCAGACCCCGGCAGACTTCGCGGCTGCCTGCACAAACTACAGGAGATGTTTCCGCTGCTGTCCGGAAAACTCAGACGCAACTGGTTTAATCTCGCACCGTACTGGCAGGCCCCGTGCAAGGCTGTTCCTGAAGACATTTTAACTGTTGTCCAGTTGAATGAACCAGACACTGAGCAGGCCTGCCATCAGCACCTGACAGGCTTTCTCAATACCCCGTTTAAAGACGACATGCCGAAACTCGCGGCCATGCTGCTGATATTGCCGGATGGTTCCTCCCGGCTGGCGCTCAATTTTGACCACTGTCTGTTTGACGCGGCCGGCGGTGAGCATCTTATTACTGTGTTGAACGACCTGTGGAACGGCGCGGAACCTGATGCCTCAGGCTTCATGGCGGCAGAGGGGCCGTGGCTCAATGAATGGCGTCATCAGTTTGTCTGCGGCCGCACCGTCAATCGCGCGTTGCTGGCCGTAAGGCGGCAGGGACCCCCTTCCGTACTCAGCAGCAAGCCCGGCGGCTCCAACCGTTACGCGCTCATTCAACTCGACGAAGCCGGTTTTGCATCGCTGATGAAACGCGCCGACAGCGAAGCCGGACCGATGATGCTGACGCCATATCTGGTGACAACAATTCAGGAGGCATTGCATCGCATCTTCAGCCGGCGGGGCGACCGCAATTCAATATGCGTATGCCCGATGACAGTCAGTTTGCGGCAGGGACGCCGCGATGAACTGTTTTTCAACCGCTGGTCGCTTATGCCGATGTATTCATCGTCAGTCAGTTCGCACGAAGAACGCCTGAAACAGCAGGTTGGGCTGTTCTACAACTATATGAAAACGAAACTGCCGTACAGCCTGACCAAAGCCAGCCTGCTCTGTCGTCCGCTGCCGCTGCCGCTCATTGCCAGATTCTCACAAAAGCCTGTCACATCCGGAACCGCTGCGATCGCCTTGCTCAGTCAAATGGAATTCGACTCCGTCTCCATGTTTGGCGAAGAAATCAAAACGCTTTACCATGTTCCGCGAATTCCACCTTCACCCGGCCTGGGCATTTTTATGAACAGACGAGGCTCAAAACTGAACATTACCCTGTCCTGGACAGACGGCATCATAGATGACGATGAACTGGAAATACTAACTGCGGCAATAAGTTAGGAAGAAAACGCTTAAATAATTTTATCGGCAGCACCGCCAGAAATCAAATCTATCAGTTAAATTATTGAAGATTAATGATCTATTTTTAACTTGTTTTGCTGACTTGTTATATTACCTCCTTGGCTATAAGGATGTTAAGCGTCAGTGGATTTTGGATAGTGCTGCCGGTGGTTGTGTTGAGGTTGAAAAAAACTCAAATTTTTCATAAATTAAGTTTGCAAAGATTACTTTCCGGTGTAATTTAAAAATCTGTTTCCGCCACTTGACGGATGACGCCCTCAGATGGGGCATGACGGGAACGGGAGTTGGTTGTAAAAGATTGAGTAGAAGCTGCGGTTTTAAAAAACTTCAAAAAAAGTTGGAATTTGATTTGCGGAGTGTAAAAAGTCTGCTAGATTAAAAACTCGCCGATTGAAGTTGGAATGAAGCTGCGAGCGGCGCGGTAAAAAAAGACAGGAAAAAGTTG
>CAIJKT010000819.1 GCA_903821255.1 uncultured Lentisphaeria bacterium
AACCGTATCAGGCATTAATCTGGAACGAGTGGCGGCAGATGCGCGGCAATGTTATGGCACTGGGCGGCGTTACTGTTCTCTTGTGGCTGCTGTTATTGCTCGGCAGTTTCAATAACATGCTGGCTGAATATGCCGAAATGGTCGCTGTCGCGCTGATAATCTGTCTGCTGCTTTTATATAGCGTCGTGCTGGGCGATTCATTTGCCCGGGAATTCGGACAGAAAACCGATTGTTTTCTGCTGGAACTGCCAATAACGCCGACTAAAATTTTCTTCTGTAAATATTGCGCCAGCCTGATGGCTTTTCTGGCGCTGTCGGCTGTTAATGCTCTGATAATGTCGCAAATGATAATATTACGCGCGGAAAATATGCCTCATCCCTCGAAGTATAATTCCCTGTTGCTTGGCCTCGTTATTTTGTTATGGATACCAGTCCACGGCACAGTCTTTCTGGCATCACTTTTAGGGAGAAAACCCGGCAACGGCATTGTCACAATAATCATAATGCCGCTGTTGTATTTATTGCTGTTTCCCGGAACAATGGCAGTAACCATGTTTTTTGTCAAAGATGACGATATATGGATTATTTCATGCTTTTGGCTTACACTCATTCCTTTATACGGCATCTGCCTGGGATTCGGCTGGTATCTATGGACTTTCCGGATTGCCTGCGGGAAAAAAGTTCTGAAACCGGTTATAGTCGTATTGATTCTCATGTTCATCGTGCCGTGGTTATTGTACGGCGCCGCTTATCTTTATTTCAACCTGAGTTATAATTTGGCCGTCCGTGAGGCCGAGGCCGCCGGAATTGATCCAGTCAACACAATCAGACATGTATCGAGTGATTATTTTGAGTGCCAAGTCACTCATTCAACATATTATGCATCGCTGGAATCTACACTTTGTCTTCCAAGATATTTTCAACGCGCTGCCGAAGAACTGCGTAGGAAAATTAGATGGATTTCTGCAAACACAAACATTAAAACAGCAAAACCGGAGGGAGCGAAATGAAACCATATCAGGCGCTAATCTGGAACGAATGGCGGCGGATGCGCGGGATGTTTCTGGCAGCGGCGGGAGCAATGGCGCTGCTGTACTTGGCTCTATTTGTCTTAGGCATGTTACGCGTCCGCGACATTGATACGGCCGCCCTGCTGATTTCATACCTGTTGCCGGACTTGCTGGCCTTAATCGGGTTCGGGGCATTTCAAGGCGAATTAAAAAGCCGGACGGACAGCTTCCTGTTGTCGCTGCCAATCAGCCGGGGCAAGATTTTCTGGTGCAAATATTTATTCAGTCTTAGTCTGTATGCAGTGCTGGCTGCGCTTTCCTGCGCATTGTTTTTTCCGCTTGCGATGCCAATCGTTGGCGGTTTCACGATAGTTATTGCAATAATGTGGCCGGCCATACACGTCATGGCGGTCGTTAATCCGCTAATGCAGAACAGCCCCGGCGGCAAAGCCGGCTGCTGGGCGTTCGCGTTTGCCTTTCCGGCGCTGTTCATCGGGATACAGGCCATTGTGGCGCTGTATCCGTGCAATGAACTGCGCTGGATAGGAATCTCCATATCCATAACTTCCCTCCTTCTTTGGTTTTTAGTTCTCGGCATGGGGTATTATCTATGGGGAAGTTACCTCGCGCTCAAGCAAAACGTTCTGCGGTTGCTGCTTGCCGCCGCCGGAACATTGATCATCTTCTCCGCAATATTATTCACGGCGGCATATGTTTATTCCGGCTGGAATTTGGCGGCGTCTAAACGCGCAGCGCTGGCCGCCGGGCTGGAACTGGAGAGGAAGCCGGTGGAAGCGACGCCGGAAGCAAAAAATGACGCATTGCAGATATTGGATTCCCTGCAACAATACCAGGGGCGGCTTGAGGCCGTCAAACCTGAACTGCCGTCGCTGTCAGGCAGAAACAGCAATGGCGGTTATACCTGGCGTCCCGTTCCCGGCGATATGAAAGCGATGCGGCAGGCAGCAGATTTTATTCTCAACGATGCCAGCGCGGTAAAACTGTATGCTGATTTGCTCCAGATACTTAACAAGCCGGGTTGCCGGTTCGGCGGCACTTCTTTAATGCAAAAGCTTCCCAGTACGAATTTATCGGCGGTTGAGCCAATCCGGAACTTTTTGCATGACCGCGCCTATGCGCTGGAACTGGGCGGCCATACCTCAGAAGCATTTGCATGTCTGGATTTGCTTGATAAACTTGCCGTTGCCGTTGGTTACCGCCGCAACAGCATGGGCTGGCTTACGCTTTCTAAATTAAGAATCGCTGTAAATATCGGGCCGGATACCATGGCGGGAGTAAAATATTATGAAAAATTACTCCATGAACTTGCCTCCATACGTCCGGAATTTTATGACGATACCGTTACATGGCTGAAATACACTGCCGACACGTTTACGATATCACGCGGACCGCTGCGGCCTTTCCTTGAATTTGGAGCTTTTCTGCTGAAACCGCGCTATCAGGAGAGCCTTGTCAATCTTCTCCGCTGGCAAATTGCTTATAAACAATTATTCGAGCAGGCGGCAACGGCGAAATACGCGGATGTCTATCTCCGCATGTTGAATTTGAACAGGCTTGCCCCCCTTATCATTTCGGTGTCTCCATATCAAATCCAGCAATGCTACGGTCAGCGGGGTGATATTGCAAACATGCAACTGTATCTGGCGCTGAAAATATACAAAGCGAAATATGGTCGTTTTCCGGAAACTCTGGCGCAGCTTGCGCCGGAAATTCTGCCGGAGATTCCGCTCAGACCGATAACTGGAAAAAATTTTGGATACCATACTGAGGACAATGGCTTCTCGCTGCAAACAGAATCTTTTCTGTCAACATCTAAAAAAGTAGAACCTGTCACATATTCATATCATACCTGGGATAAAACCGCATCTGAAGCGGAAACACCGCCTTCGCATGGAAACAAAAAACGGGCCGTATTGACCAATAGCAAGGAGAAAACAAAATGAGTGAAAACAGCAATGCGATAGTGGCGCGGGGAGTACAGAAGGCTTATGTGCGGAAAAAAGAAGTCGTCAAAGGGCTGGATCTGACGGTTAAGCGCGGCGCGGTGTATGCGCTGCTCGGCTGCAACGGCGTCGGCAAGACTACTTCCATCCGGATGATTACCGGTCAACTGACGCCTGACGCCGGCGAAATTTCCGTTCTCGGTCTGGACCCGGTGAAGGACGCCGTCAAACTGCGGCGGAAGATGGCGTATGTGGCGGAAGGGCAGAAACTTTACGACTGGATGAATATTGACGACCTGATCCGGTTCGTCAAATCCTTTTACCTGGAATGGGATGATAAAATTTGCACGCATCTGCTGAAAATGTTCGAACTGCCGCAAGGCGTCAAATTGAAAGACTATTCGCGTGGGATGTATACCAAGGCGGCGCTGCTGGCGGCGCTGTGCCGCGATCCGGATCTGCTGATTCTGGACGACCCGATGCTGGGGCTGGACACGGCGGCGCGGCGCGAATTCATGCGCGGCGTGGTTGACGCAATCCACGAATTCGAACGGACGGTAATTTTTTCCACTCATATCATTCCGGAAATCGAGGCACTTTCGGATTATGCCGGAATCATGGTTGACGGACGGCTGGTACTGGAAGCTCCGGTTGACGAAATCAAGGCGTCATTTCGAGAAATACGACTGCCGGCAGATGCGGAGAATATTCCGTCACTGCCGAATATTGTCAGCATCCGGGACACCGGAGAGGACAAGATAATCATCGTCAAAGGGGTGGAAAGCGAAATGACGGCGGCGCTTCATCAGGCCGGATTAAGATTTTTCACGGTCAATGCGATGCCGCTGGAAGATATCTTCCTGGCGGTGACCGCCAAAATCAAAAGTCCGGAGCCGGACGGGGTGTCAAAAATCACCGATTAGAACCGGATAATTTCAAGGGCAGACCGTCACTTTGCAAAATTAAGCGATCTCTTTCAGCTTTCTGGCGGTATTACGTGCCAGCTCCATATCGGGCAGCACCAGGTCCGGCAGGCGGCAGAACGGAATCATTTCCGCGGTAACCGGACCGGTAAATCCAATTTTATCCAGTTCGGCGATCACCTCTTTGAAATTGACTTCGCCGTCAGTCAGGTCGTCACCGAAGCCGTGAAGTCCGCCGCCGCAGTCCTGTCCCCGGAAATTTTTGAAGTGTACCGCCTTGATGCGCCTGCCGAGAATCGCAATCCAGTGTTCGGGAAAACCGGACGGCAACACATTGCCGACATCAAAATAGCTGCCGATGAAATCCGATTTGAACTGGTCGATATAACATTTCATTTCAATCGGCGACAACAGAAATTTATTCCAGACGTTTTCAATACAGATGTTCACTTTCAATTTTTCGGCCAGCGGCAGAAGCTGCTTCAAAGACTCCGTGGAATTATCCCAGACGGTCTGGTACGGCACGACGGGGCGCGACGGGTCCCAGGCAACCTGTACCGCTCCGGGTACGACCAGAATGTTTTCCACGCCCAGCCAGTTCGCCGCCTGAAGGTATTTCCGGGTGAACTCGATTGCCCTGCCGCGTTCAGCGGCATCCGGCGACCCGAGTGATAACCCCCAGTAAGTGCCGGTAGCCATTGAGCGCAGTCCGATATTTTGTGCTTTTGCATAGTCTGCAATTTTCCGGCATTCCTGCTCGGAGATGTCAGTCTTAATGCATCCGTCAAAAGTCAGTTCGATGCCGTCAAGCCCCATTGACCCGGCGTCATCAATTGCGGCAAATGCGCTTTTATCTCCGGTAAATCCGCCTAGAACCCAATAATTTATAGCTTTGTAATATTTCATCTGACACCTCAATATTTGATTTTTACGGTTTTGCGCTTATCTGCGGACTGCTGTTCAGCCGTGATGATTATCATGGAATCCAGCATTTCATCCAGCGTAATGAATTTGTCCGGACGCTTGTTCTTTTGAACGCAGCCGAGGAAATAGTCAAGTTCTTCATGCCAGCCGGTGGGCAGTTGAGGATTGGCCGGTTTCGGCTCTTCGACTTTGCCGTTTTCATAATAAATTTTGAACCCGGCGGAATTAAACAGAACAGTGGCTTTTTCGCAAATGATCTGGAAGCTCATTTCGAACGGCACACCTTTAGTCGCCAGCCAGCCGCCTTCAGCCGCAACCAGCGTTCCATTGCCGAAATCGTAATTGGTAATGACATGGTCCATCGTGCCGTCGCTGCTTATCGAATTGACCCCGAACGCAGTAACCGCCAGCGGACGTCCGAAAAAGAATCTGACCGCATCGGTATCGTGGAGGTGCAGGTCCAGCAGCGCGCCGCCGCTGAGTTTGCCGTCCATAAACCAGTTCTTCCAGGCATTGCCCGCGATATTGGGTGAAAGGCGGGTAAAAGTGGCGCTGCGCAGTTTGCCGAGCTTGCCGGACTTGTAAAGTTCCCTGGCATAAGTGTATTCCGGCCAATATCTGATGCACATACCTACCGAGAAGAACTTGTCGCTTTTTCCGGCTTCGGCGATGATCGCTCTGGCTTCTTTTACATTACGGGCCAGCGGCTTCTCACAAAAAACGTGCTTCCCTGCTTTAAGGGCGGCTAACACATATTGACAATGCAGAAACGTCGGCACGCAGATATCGACGACGTCCACGTCCGGATCATTGATCAGGTCCATGCCGTCGGCATAAGTTTTTATTCCGGTCAAATCCAGCGGCCTGCTGTTATCCCCGCCGCCGATGTTGCCGATAACCCTGCGGATGTCGCCTTTGCGTTTAGCGGCATCGACGTCCGCGATCGCGGTGATTTCCGCTTTCGGGTTCGATTTATGGATGCCGTAATGGGTTGTACCCATGAACCCCAGCCCGATAATCCCGACTTTTACTTTTTTAGCCATTTTTTTTCCCCGCTTTTGATTTTAAGATCTATATTCAACGGCAACCGTAACTCCGGTTTCTGCCGATTTCCGTTCCGCTTCAATAATACTGATGCCGTCCGTCAGTTCATCCGGCAGAATATATTTATCTGCCGGAACGCCGGCGATAATCGAATCGAGCAGATAGTGTATTTCCTCATGCCAGCCTGTCGGCTGCGCGAATCCTGAGAGGTCGGGTTTTTCAATGCTTCCGTCTTCGTAATAAATGTTCAATCCGGCGTGGTTGAAGATTACCGTCGCCTGTTCACAGATTAATTGAAAACTCATTTCAAACGGCGTTTTTTTCGCGGCAGTCCAGCCGCCTTCGGCCACAACCATCGAACCGTCGCCAAAATCATAGAAACTGAAAACATGATCCCAGCAGTCTTTCGAGCGCATGCCCTTGCAGCCGGTTGTCGTCACTGAATTCGGGCGGCCAAAGAAATAAAGCACCTGGTCGGTGTCGTGGAGGTGCATTTCCAGCAGCGCGCCGCCGCTTTTTGCATCATCGGCAAACCAGTTCTCCCAGCCGTTTCCGCTGACCGCGGGCGAGAAGCGCTTGAAAAACGCATTGCGCATCCTGCCGTATCTGCCCGCTTTATACTGTTCGCGGACATAACGGTATTCCGGCCAGAAACGAACGCACATTCCGGTCAGAAAACATTTATTTGAGGATTTGGCGGCGGCAACGATTTCAGCGGTGTCCGCGGAATTCATCGCCAGCGGTTTTTCGCAAAGCACATGTTTGCCGGCATTGATGGCGGCAAGCGCAAAT
>CAIJKT010000820.1 GCA_903821255.1 uncultured Lentisphaeria bacterium
GCCGAAATGCATTCGACAGGGTCATTAAATTACACATTATGCCGGAAAAGGCAAATGCCACTTCTGCTTTTTTGACGATTTTCCGCCGGTTAGATTCATGCGGAAATAATAATTTCTACTGGCAAAACCTCATTATCGCATATAATTTATAGTCTGAATTTAATACACATTGTAAGGAAAAGCAGATATGAGTTTATTTCTGGGAATAGGATTGGGGCCGATTCAGACTGGAATTTTTCTTTCCGGCGCGAGCAAAGGCCAGTTTGACCGGATTGTCATTGCCGAAGTTGACAACAAACTTAAAGATGCAATAAATGCCTGCGGCGGCAAAGTTTCAATAAATATCGCGAAAGACAACGCGGTTTATGCTGAAACCTATGCCAAGGTCGAAGTTTATAATCCGCTGGATGAAAATGACTTGAAGAAATTGATTGCTGCCGCGGCTGATGCCGATGAACTGGCGACTGCGCTGCCCAGCGTAAAATTTTTTCCTCAGATCGCGGCCTGGCTCAAGCAGGGGTTTGCCATGCAACCGCAGCGCCGTCGTTTCATTTATACTGCCGAGAATCATAATCACGCGGCGGAAGAACTGGAAAAAGCCATCGGGCAGAATTTTCCGTCGACATATTACCTTAATACTGTCGTCGGCAAAATGAGCGGCGTGGTCAATGCCGCGGAATGTGAAGCTCAAGGGCTGAAACTGCTCTGCCCGGGCGCGGATCGCGGGCATCTGGTTGAGGAATTTAACAAAATACTGATTTCGTCCGCGCCGGAAATTGAACAGCGGCAAGTTAAGAACCTTCATGTAAAAGCAGATCTTTATCCGTTCGAGGAAGCTAAACTTTACGGCCATAACGCTATTCATTTTCTGCTGGGCATTCTCGGCCGGCAGCAGGGGTGTGAATACATGAGCGAACTGCGCGGCATCCCCGAGCTGATGAAAAAAGCGGAAACGGCATTTATCTCCGAATCCGGCGCGGCCCTGTGTAAAAAATGGGCCGGGCTTGATGAACTTTTCACGGAAACCGGTTTTAACGCCTATGCGCAGGATCTGCTGGTCAGAATGACCAATCCTTTTCTGAAAGACGCTATCGCCAGGATCACCCGGGACATTCCCCGCAAATTAAGCTGGGATGACCGCGTTACCGGTGCCATGCGGGTTGTGCTGGCCCAGGGCTGTGAACCGTTGATTCTTGCTGAAGGCGCTGCGCTTGCGGCGGAGGAACTCTTTGGCAAAGATCCTGAAAAAATTAAAAATGGACTGGTGGAACTCTGGCCTGTCCCCTGGTCTGACGAACATGAAGAACTGAAGCGGCTGATATTAGCAAACATCAAATAAAATAACTCGTCCCTGGCGGATCGCCGGGCGCAATCCAGCGGCGAAACGCTGGTTTCCCGGAGTGCGGGAATAAAGGGCGTAAAGTTATGTTATGGAGTTCTAAAGGGTCACGCGGTTGTGTGAATCCGCCGCACCGCCACGCCATGCACGAACTATTCATTTGCCTGAACGATAACGGCATTCAGTATATTGAGGGCAGAAGCTGCCAGTTCATGCGGGGGCGGGCGTTTCTTTTGCCGGAAGGCTCTTCGCATTATATCGCGGCGGAGCCGGAAGCTACCGCTGAATATATTTTTGTCTGTTTCGAACGGGAGCACTTTCTTAAGTCCGGAAATTCCCAGATGCAGCAGGCGGTTGATTCGCTGGCCGTAAACCGGCAATATTTCTCCGGAGCCGACCCGCGGTATCTGGAAGAAAACATCCGCCTGATCAATCAGTTGTTTGAAGAAATCAAGGAGTCGCGCCCTTTCGCTTCCGCCAAAACCGATTGTCTGCTTGGTGAATTAATCATCAATTACTACCGCAGTCTGAATCAATCCGGACATGGTGATAACCCGGCGGGAATGGAAAAAATCCAGCAGTTGATCAAAAAGATACAACCCTGAAAATTGGATAAAGCGCACACTTTAAGCTAAAATTGTTAAAAAAAGCACGA
>CAIJKT010000821.1 GCA_903821255.1 uncultured Lentisphaeria bacterium
AACTCTTCCGCGATCTGTTCAACCGCTTTCCGGGTGGACGCGTAAATTATCGTCGGGCTGGGATTTTTCAGCAGTTTCGCCAGCGCCAGGCTTTTCTGGCTGTTGGCACCGCATTCCAGCACGGCAAATGCCAGATTCGGCCGCTTGAAACCGGCCACGTGCAGATGCATGTCCGGGCGTTTAAGCTGCGTCCTGATGTCCTCCCTGACGATTGACGTGGCGGTGGCGGTGAAGGCGCATACCTGCGCAATTCCGTAGTCATTGACCATGTCGCCGAGGCGCGAGTAGGAAGGCCTGAAATCATGGCCCCACTGGCTGATGCAGTGCGCTTCGTCCACCACCATCATGCCGGGCGGACAATTCAACAGCAACTGCTGAAACGAGCTCATGTAAAAGCGTTCAGGCGCCACGTAGAGCAATTTTATATTGCCGATGGCGGCATCGTGCAGAATGGCCTGCTGGTCGGAATTCGACACCGTGCTGTTTACAAATGCCGCGGGGATGCCCTTCGCCCGCAGCGCATCCACCTGGTCTTTCATCAGGGAAATGAGCGGCGAGACGACGATGCCGTAGCCGGGACTCATCAAAACCGGCAGTTGATAGCACAGCGATTTTCCCGCGCCGGTCGGCATGATGACGCATAAATCCTTGCCTTCCAGGATATGGTGGACGATCTCTTCCTGATTGTCTAAAAATCCGTCAAAGCCGAAATATTGTTTTAAAGCTGAAAGCGTTCTCTGGCGCATAAATCTCTCATTATAATATCTAATTATAAAGCCATCTATAATTTAACGCCGCAAACGGATTCCGCAACATCCGGTTTGATTTTGTCAGCGCGAAGATTATTTTAGGCAAGCACATATTTATTAAATGGACCGGTGATTATGAATCGTGAAATCATGGTAAGTTCGCAGATTGAAATGCGGGGGGTCACCAATCCGGCGGTGCTGGCGGCAATGCGGAAAGTGGAACGGAATAAACTGGTGCCGGATGATTTGCAGCCGGTCGCCTATGCCGACAGCCCGCTGCCCATCGGACACGGCCAGACCATCTCCCAGCCTTATATCGTGGCTTATATGACCGAACTGCTCAGGCCGGACCCGGCTAAGCGCATCCTGGAAATCGGCACCGGCTCAGGCTATCAGGCGGCGGTGCTGGCGGAAATCGTTCAGGATGTTTACACTATCGAAATAATTCCCGCTCTGGCGGAGCGGGCAAAAGCGAATCTCGAAGCTATGGGTTATCGCAATATTCATTTCCGGGTCGGCGACGGCGGCCTGGGCTGGCCGGAAGAAGGCCCGTTTGACGGCATCATTGTCACCGCCGCCGCCAGCGTAATCCCGGAACAGCTTCTGGAGCAGCTCAAGCCCGGCGCCTGCATGGTTATTCCTCTGGGCAATGCCTGTTCCGTGCAGTCGCTGAATGTGGTTGTCCGCGAAGGCGGCGGGTTTAAAATAAAAGAAACCATCGGCGTAAGATTCGTTCCACTCACCGGCGTCACCCAGCAGTAATCCCGATGATACGCATAAACGCAACTTGAAAAGCTGGAATATGAAAGTATTTTTATAATCGTTTTGAAACGGGCGATTAGCTCAATTGGCTAGAGCGCTACCTTCACACGGATTTAGTTTA
>CAIJKT010000822.1 GCA_903821255.1 uncultured Lentisphaeria bacterium
AAAAATTGCGTCCGTCCCCCATCCTGGGGGCAGCAATTTTCAAAAGCCCCGCCCTCTGGACGGTTTTTTTTACAACTCCTAAGTTTGAATATACATTGATTCATTCCTTTAACAGGCTAAATTAGAAATCATTTACATAATTGGTTTATGCTGTGATATTACAAAAAATGGAATTGAAGTGGTGAAATGATTATTCCAGGCATGCTGTCGCTCTCCCAGCAGGAGGCAGGCAGACGGAATTATAATAAGTTCAACTTTGTCAATGGTCTTTCGTATATCTGTTTAGGCGAGACCATTATTATCCTGTTTGCGATCAGGCTGGGCTGTCCCGACTACTGTATCGCGATTCTGGGTTCCATGCTGTTCTTCAGCAACTTCTGCATGCCGCTGGGCAAGCTGATGATGGCGCGGTATGGCGCGGTCAAGACAATTTCGCTATGCTGGCTGCTGCGCAACCTTTCGATCCTGGTGGTGGCGGCGGCGCCGCTGTTCACATGGCTGGGCATGCCGCTGGGCGCTACTCTGACCATCATCACCGGGGTGTTCGCTTTTTACGCCTGCCGCTCGATCGGGATTATCGGCATGCAGCCGGTGATGGGCGAAATCACTACTGCGGAAAACCGAGGCAAATTTACCTCGCGGAGCAGCGGTTTTTTCTATATGGCCAACCTGATCATGCTCGTGGTGATCATGGCGGTAATGAGCTGGAGCCGGGATATCTGGGTCTTCATCGCCTCGATTGTGACCGGCGCCGTTCTAGGCTTCATCTCGACCTGGTTTGTCAGCCGGATCGACGAAACCGAAGCAATCCGCATTTCCGCCGGCAAACCGGTTCTCGCTGACATGCTGCTGACTCTGCGCAATTCCATGCGTCTGCGCATGCTGGGCGCCAGTTGCGTTATCAGTTCGGCTATCGCCCTGACCGTGCCGATTTCCATGCTGGCGCTGAAAAGAGGCTACGGCATTGATGACAGCCACGCGCTGTTTTTTGCACTGGCCCAGTTGTTCGGTGCGGTCGCCACCTCGTATCTGATTTCCCTGCTGGCGGAGGAAACCGGGCCGCGGCCGCTGGCGATTCTGTTTTACGTTCTGATGATTGTTTTGTGCCTGCTCTGGGTGATCGGGCCGGACACCTTCAAATGGTATTATATGGTGTGGCTGTTCATTTTGTCGGGAGCGGCGGTCATCGGCACCGGAGTGTCGATGACCCATTATTACCTGACCGCCATTCCCAAGAAGGAAATGGTGGCGACATCCCTTACTATGTACATTATTTCCGGAGTGACGGCCGGACTGGTCGGGTCCTTTGTCGGCGGCGGTATTCTCAAATATCTTAATACTCTCGGACTGGCTCCGGTCGAGATGTTCAAACTGTATTTCATGATCGTCATGTTGCTGCTGCTGCCTGGACTGATCTTTGTCTCCAGACTGAAGCCGCTGGCTGACTGGAACGTCAGCGAAGTGCTCGGCCTGGCATTCGCACCCAAAGACATCATTACGCTGTTCAACCTCTACAGCATCAAGCAGGTAGCCAATCCCCGCGAGGAAAGGGAGGACATCGACCGGCTGCTCGAGATCAAATCCGGACTTTCGGAAAAAGCGTTGCTCTCATACCTTGATTCACCCAAGTTTTCTCTTCGCGGCCGGGCCCTGAACGCCCTCGGCGAAATCCCGTTCGGCGAACGAACCGTAAAAGCCGTTCTCGACGAACTTGAGGACGGCGAATACACCACCGCTAACATCGCCGCTCAGATTGCCGGGGAAAACGGGATAAAAGAGGCGATTCCGCTGCTCCGGCAGCATTTACATTCCGGCGATGTCTATTTGCAGGCTAAAACCATGCTGGCGCTGGTATTGCTCCGGGACGCCGTTTCCTATCCCGAAATCAAACGGATTTTCCAGGAGACCTCCAACCCGCGACTGATCACTCACGGCGCCGCAGCTCTCACTGAAATCGCTGATGTCGAATCCTTCCGTCTGCTGCTCGACAAAACCGCCGTTCATGACATTCCCAGGAAAGTCCTTTATGAAGTAATTTATTCCATGGTCCATCTGGTCGGGATGGGTGACGCCATCTACCAGTTCCTGAAACTTTACAGCAAGGATCGTTCCAAAGCGTTGCTCCATCTCGCCGAATTATGCCCGCAAAACCATGACGGCGGCGAACGCGCCGAAGCGGATAAAAAATTAATCTTCGAGTCCGACGACGGTTCCATGCCGCGCAAGGCGCTGAGTGAAATCTTGATTCAAGCTTACGACCGGATCGACATTCCACAGGCCCGGCTCATTGCCGACTTTCTCCGCAAAAACCAGGCTGAACTGCTCCCGGTTGAACTGCTCCTTTGCCTGATACCGCTGAAAAACGTAATTCATCTGCGAACCAGTTGACATATCGATAGCACAGCGCTAAAAGCCCTTAAAATAGAGAATTGGCTGAGAATTTTGCGCTTGGCAGCATGATGAGAGTAACAGGAATAACGGGATTGTCAACGCTGAAGCATTATTCGAAAGACTTGATAATGTTTGTGCCCGGGATATCGACAAAATCTCGGAGTGGTGACGTTTATCCGGTTTTATTCTGCTGGTGCAGATGTGTCCGAAACGATAAAGACGCGGGA
>CAIJKT010000823.1 GCA_903821255.1 uncultured Lentisphaeria bacterium
AACCGGAAGTGCCATGGGCCAACATTGAAGCCTATCTTCAGGCCTGCCGCGATTTTAAATTATAAATGATGCATTGAGTTCAAAATCCGGATGGCGGAACCTCGAAGAAATCGGCGGCGGGATTGACATTCAGGAGCATGCCCGCGGTCTTTGATTTTATGGTCGCGCCGGGGAAATAGATGGTGTATTCAACCGGCAGATTCACTCCGTCATAAGCGCCGTAATTGTAGAAATCAGTGACCACTTTCATGTTGCGTCCGAATTCCGGCGCGGTGATTTCCGTCCGGCGGATAAACCAGTTGTTCCGGTCCACATAGATAATATACGGCGGCAGTTTTAACTCCGGCGGCGGATAGCATGTCAGCATGGCGCAGTCGAAATTATTCAGTTTATATTTCTTCTTATCCCACACGATTTTGGTGAAAATATGGTCGAATCTGGCGCCGGGATGCATGAAACTGACCAGGAAGCGCATCGGCTCGACTGCCGGGCCGCTTAGTTTTGGAACTGAGCCGATAGCGGTTTTCTTCCAGAAAGTTTGTCCGTTGAAGCCGCGCGATTCAAGCTGGAACGCGCCCATTTTCGTATCCGCCCGGTATTTGTCCGGATTGACGAAACACGCGGTCAACTGACTTTTAACGCCTTTGCTTTCGATGACATTTTGAATCTGGATCATAATGGAGGACGCTTTGGACAGTTTGTGCGCCGGATCAACTGCGGCAGACATCTTTTGCAGAATGGTTTTCACTTCCGGCGGATTAAGTTCCGCCTCCTGGGCGTGCAGCGGGCAGATCAGCGACAGGAGAGTCAGCAGGATATTCAGTTTAAACAATGATTTCATTTTGTACCTTATTGAAGCGCATACGGTGAATGACGTCTGCGGTAATCGGCCGGAGTAAAGCCGCAGTTTTTCTTGAACGCCCGGTAGAAACATTCCAGATTGAAAAAACCGCATTCAAACGCGACTTCTTTGATGCTCTGTTCGCTGCCCGCCAGCAGCGTTTTCGCTTTATGCAGACGACGGTTGAGAATATACTGATGCGGTGAAATGTATAAATATTTTTTGAAAAGAGCGAACAGATAAGGTTCGCTGACGCCAGCTCTTTGCGCCAGATCGCGGACCGGGAAATCGCCATCCGTCAGTTCGTCAATGACTGCCATCGCCCGCTTGACCGCCAGTGGATAGTCCGGCGTATCTTTGCGTCGCGTGTAGCAATATGCTTCCCAGAACACCCGGTTGTATAAATATTTACCCAGTACATCCCGGTCATAGGAATTATCATGAAAACAGCGCTGCGCATCCTGGGAAAAATCAACCGCCGATTGTTCGTCATGCCATTTGGTGACCCTGGGCAGCACCCGGTTGCGCAATTTGACTTTGAACGCCAGCACCAGGCAGCGGTACGGATCATCCGGCGGCGTGCGGTGAATGGTCATTTCCTTGCTCAAATGCCAGAAAACGGCTCCTTTGCCGAACGTCATATCCACGCCATTGGATTCAAAGAATATTTTCCCGCCGGTCAGAATTTCAATGTATTCCGTTCCCAGCGGAATGCGGTGAGGCGTAACCGTGCGTCCGTACGGCGCTTCAAAATAGCCGACATTCACCAGGCTTTCGTACATATCCGAATTGATTATGTGACCTTCCATAAATGCAATCAATAAATAATAGTTTTTGTCAATTGATAAATAACGTTCCGCGCAATAGAATATAAGTCATAGTATTTTTTTTGAAAGCATCCGTATAAACGTTTTTCATTTTTCTTAATAAGGAGAAAACCAAATGAAACCGATTTCAGTCCAGTTGTATTCGTTGAGAGAGCAGGCGGAGAAGGATTTTGTCGGAGTGTTGAAAAGAGTCGCGGCCATCGGCTACAAGGGAGTGGAACCGGCGGGATTCTGGAATCTCACCCCGAAAGAGTTGAAGAAGATTGTTACAGACCTGGGCATGGAAATATCCTCCACTCACAGTCCGTGGGCCAATCCCGACAACCTGAATCAGGTGATCGAAGTGGCCGGCGAGCTTGGCATTGACCTGGTGGCCTGCGGTTACGGCCGGAATGAGTTCAAGGACCTTGATTCGATTAAAGCCACCGCCGAAAAAGTCAACGGCATGCAGGCGAAACTCGCCGCCGCCGGACTTACGCTTTTCCAGCATAATCATGATTTTGAATTCGAACGCATCAAAGGCCGCATCGCCTATGATATTTACGCGGAACTCTGTCCGAAAGTTAAATTCGAACTGGACACCTACTGGGCCGCCAATTTCGGGCATGAAGACGCCGCCGAACAAGTCAAGAAATTCAAAGCCCGCTGCGTCCTGCTCCATATCAAGGACGGCATGTTCGACAAGGAACACAACACCATGGTCGCGGTCGGCTCCGGCAAGAACAACATTCCGGAAATTATCGCCGCCGCTGATGAAAAAGTCACCCGCTGGATGGTGGTTGAGCTTGACCGCTGCGACACCGATATGTTTGAAGCCGTGGAACAGAGCTACAAATACCTGATTTCAAATAAACTGGCCAGCGGTAACAAATAACCGGTAAAGGGAGAAGCAGGAAATGAAAAAAGTTAAAATCGGTATCATCGGCTGCGGACACATCAGCAATGCGTATTTCAGCGCGGCAAAACGCTTCGACATCCTTGAAGTAGTCGCCTGTGCGGATATCAATCCGGCGGCGGCCAAGTCCAAAGGCGAAGAACATAAGGTAAAAGCAGTAACTGTCAACAAGCTGCTGGCTGATCCCGGCATTGAGATCGTCGTCAATCTGACCATTCCCAAAGCCCATGCTGAAATAGCGCTGAAAACCCTTGAGCACGGCAAGCATGCCTACTCCGAAAAGCCGTTCGCCGTCACCTGCGAAGAAGGCAAAAAGATTGTCAGTACCGCGAAAGCCAGAAAGCTGCTCGTCGGCTGCGCCCCGGACACGTTCCTCGGCGGCGGCCACCAGACCTGCCGCAAACTGATTGACGACGGCTGGATCGGCCGCCCGATCGGCGGAACCGCGATGTTTATGGGGTACGGTCCCGAAAGATATTACCATCCGTCCCCCGCTTTCTTCTATGAAAAAGGCGGCGGCCCGATGTTCGACCTTGGCCCCTATTATATCACTGCGCTGGTCAATCTGCTCGGTCCGGCCAGACGCGTCTGCGCCATTACCACGAAGGCGTTTGAAGACAGAGAAGCAGGTCCCCAGGCGCTGATTAAACGGGAAAAACTGCCGGTTGAAGTGCCTACCCACCTGGCCGGAGTCATTGAATTCCACAACGGCGCGATCATCAACATGATCACCAGCTTCGACGTTTGGCAACAGGGGCACAATCCGATTGAGATCTACGGTACCGAAGGCACGCTTTTCGTGCCGGACCCGAACGGTTTCGGCGGCCCGGTTAAACTCGCCAAAGGCGGCGTGCCGAGCCCGGTGATCAGCGAATGTCCGCTGTCTCACATCTACACCGAGAACTCCCGCAGCATCGGCACGGCGGATATGGCCTATGCCTTGCAGTCCGGACGCAAACACCGCTGCAGCGGCGCTCTTGCCTTCCATGTGCTTGAGATCATGGAATCATTTGAAAAGTCCAGTCTTGCCGGCAAGCATATCGAATTGACGACCACCTGCGAACGCCCCGCGGCGCTTCCGCTCGGTCTTCAGGACGGTCTGCTCGACCTGTAAGCTGATTGGAAAATTGAGTGGAAGCCGGAGGAAAGTAATTTTCTCCGGCTTTTTTATTGGCTTGATAAAGCTGAAAACAGGGTTAACTTAATTTTTATGAGGTACGATCAATTATTGGTCTTTGCGGGCGTATGGCAAACACGGAGGACATCATGAGTGACATTGGCGACAATCCTTTAAAGCAACTGAGCAATCTCGGACAATCAATCTGGCTGGATTATATCCGGCGCGACCTGATCTCCAGCGGCGATCTCCGGCATCTGATCGAAAACGACGGACTGCGCGGCATGACATCCAATCCCGCGATTTTTGAAAAGGCGATCTCCGGCAGCAGTGACTACGACGCCGATATTCGCGCACTTTCCGCCGCCGGCAAAACCTGCAGGGAAATCTACGATGCAATCAGCCTGCGGGATGTCCGCGATGCCGCCACGGTGTTCCGCCCGGTCTATGCCTCCACCAGCGTGCTCGACGGTTATGTCAGCCTGGAAGTCAATCCGCATCTGGCGCATGACACGCAGGGCACTATCGAAGAAGCCCGCCGTCTGTGGCAGGAACTGGACCAGCCCAATGTCTTCATCAAAGTTCCGGCCACCCTCGAAGGCTTGCCCGCCATCCGTCAGTTGATCAGCGAAGGAATTAATATCAATGTAACGCTGATTTTCGGTCTGCCGCGTTACCGCCAGGTTGCGGAAGCCTATATTGCCGGCATGGAAGACCGCTGCCGCCAGGATAAACCGTTAAGACATGTCGCTTCAGTCGCCAGCTTCTTTCTCAGCCGCATTGACACGCTGATTGATCCGATACTGGAGAAAATAATCCAGCAGGGCGCCGCCAATGCCGTACTGGCCGTGAAACTGCGCGGCGAGGTTGCCGTTGCCAGCGCCAAAGCCGCTTATCAGATATACAGGGAATTATTTTTCTGCGAACGCTTTCAGAAACTGATGGACAAAGGGGCTCTCGTGCAGCGTCTGCTCTGGGCCAGTACCGGCACCAAGAACCCGCAATACAGCGATGTGAAATACGTTGATTCCATTATCGCGCCGAACACCGTCAATACGGTGCCGGTGGAAACGCTCAACGCTTACCGCGACCACGGCCAGCCGGCAATCCGGATAGAAGACGATATCGCCGCTGCTATGGACGTGTTCAAATCCCTGCCGGAGCTGGGCATCAGCATTGATCAGGTGACACAGCAGCTTGAAGATGAAGGCGTCGAAAAGTTCAATAAGCCGTATGATGACCTGATGCAGATCCTGGAGAAAAAATCTCAGGAGGCGGCAAAAGCGGAGTGAGCCGGGTCAAACAGTAATTTTAACAAAATGAGGAGGAGACTATGAATAAGCCGTTATCCAGTGATATGCTGCGTAAAATGAATGCTTACTGGCACGCCGCCAACTATCTTTCCGTCGGGCAGATTTATCTCTATGACAATCCGCTGCTGAAAAAACCGCTGACGCTCGACCATGTGAAGCCGCGTCTGCTCGGCCACTGGGGAACCACGCCGGGACTGAATTTCATTTACGTTCATCTCAACCGGCTCATCAATAAGTACGATCTGAATGTGATTTACATCACCGGCCCCGGTCATGGCGGCCCCGGCCTGGTCGCCAATACCTATCTGGAAGGCACCTACAGCGAGTTTTACCCGAACATCACCAGGGATGAAGAAGGCATGAAAAAACTGTTCAAGCAGTTTTCCTTTCCCGGCGGCATTCCCAGCCATGTGGCCCCCGAAACTCCGGGTTCGATCAATGAAGGCGGCGAACTTGGTTATTCGCTGGCTCACGCTTACGGTGCGGTATTTGACAACCCGGACCTGATCGCGATGTGCGTGGTCGGCGACGGCGAAGCCGAAACCGGCCCGCTGGCCGCCAGTTGGCATTCCAATAAATTTCTGAATCCGGTTCATGACGGCGCGGTGCTGCCGATCCTGCATTTGAACGGCTACAAAATCGCCAATCCAACCGTACTGGCGCGCATCAGCCACGAGGAACTGGACGAACTGTTCCGCGGCTATGGTTACAAACCGTTCTTTGTCGAAGGCGACAAGCCGCTGGAAGTTCACCAGATCATGGCGGAGGTAATGGAAAAGGCCATCAACGAAATCAGGGAAATCCAGGCAAAGATCAGGGCCAAAGGCTTTACTAAACGCCCGATGTGGCCGATGATCATCATGCGCACACCCAAAGGCTGGACCGGCCCCAAAGAAGTTGACGGACTGCCGGTAGAGGGAACCTGGCGTTCGCATCAGGTGCCGCTGGCCGAACTGGCAACCAAGCCCGGACATTTGAAGATGCTTGAAACGTGGATGAAGAGCTACAAGCCGGAAACGCTGTTTGACGAAACCGGCAGACTAATTCCCGAGCTGGCGGCGCTGGCTCCGAAAGGCGACCGGCGCATGGGCGCCAACCCGCATGCCAATGGCGGACAGTTGCTGCACGAATTGAAAATGCCTGATTTCCGGAAATATGCCATTGATGTTCAAAGTCCGGGAACGGTTACGGCTGAATCCATCCGCAGTATGGGCGCATTTGTCCGCGACATTATGAAGCTGAACTGGGACCGCCGCAATTTCCGGGTCTTCGGCCCCGATGAAACCGCCTCCAACCGGCTGGGAGCCTTGATTGACATCACCGAACGGGTTTCCACTGCGAAAATATTGAAAACCGATGACCATGTTTCGCCCGACGGCCGGGTAATGGAAGTGCTCAGCGAGCATCTTTGCCAGGGCTGGCTGGAAGGCTATCTGCTCACCGGACGGCACGGCCTGTTCTCCTGCT
>CAIJKT010000824.1 GCA_903821255.1 uncultured Lentisphaeria bacterium
TCCGGATTTATACGGGACGGGCACTGGTCAACTCTATTTCCGCAGAGAAAAGCAGACTTGAAAAGACCTTGCCAGCGGCGGCCAAATACGGTGCCATGTTCATTTTGCTGCCACTGGCGGATGAGGGGATTCCGGAAACGGTTGAAGGCCGCATGGAAATCGTTAAAAAGGTATTCAGCGAAGCCGGTAAATACGGATATTCGAAAGCGGATATTTGCGTTGACGGTCTGGTGATGACAGTTTCCTCGAATCAGAATGCGGCAGCGATTACGCTGGACCTGATTGAATGGTGCAGCCGCGAATTCTGCGTCAACACGATTTGCGGCTTGTCAAACGTCAGTTTCGGCATGCCGCAGCGGGGATATGTGAATAACACATTCCTCGCTATGGCGATTGGTCGCGGTTTGAATATGGCGATAGCCAACCCTTCGGCGGAAATGCTGATGCCGGTGGTTGATGCCGGCAATGTTCTGAACGGGCGCGATTTTAAAATGAAACGCTATGTCGAAAAATACGGCGCGGCAGAGCAGGGGGGGGAAGGCTCCGGTTACCGTTAAAAGCAATGATCCGGCGCAGCATGTGTTCAATTGCGTCGTTACCGGTGACGAAGAGAGTATTGCCGGTGCGATCAGCAAGGTGCTGGCAGGTGGAATAACAGCGAAAGAGATTGTTGATAAAAGTTTGATTCCCGCCATCAACCGGGTAGGGGAACTTTATGACCGGAAAGAATATTTTCTGCCTCAGCTTATCATGAGCGCCGATACCATGCGGAAAGGATTTGAGGTATTGGAACCGTTGCTGGAGGAGCAAAAATTGCAGAACGACAAGCCGAAAGCGGTAATTGTTCTGGCGACAGTGGAAGGAGATATCCACGATATCGGCAAGAATATTGTAGCTTTGATGTTGAGAAATTACGGGTTTGAGGTAGTTGACCTGGGTAAAGACGTATCCGCCAGGCACATTGTCGCCGGAGCCCGGGAACACAACGCTGCCGTCATCGGCCTTTCAGCCCTGATGACGACAACCATGACCAGAATGGCTGAAATTATCAAACTGGCCAAAGCGGAAGGATTGAACAAGGTAAAATTCATGGTCGGCGGTGCGGTTGTTGATCAGAATTACGCCGATGAGATCGGTGCGGACGCCTACGCCGCGGACGCGATGGATGCTGTCAGGATTGCACAGAAGTTTACGGTGTGAAGCAATAGAGTTACTGCTTTATGTTAGAGACTGCTTTGTTTTCTGAAAATTTATGTGTTATTGTCTTGATTTTATAAATGTCTGCGGTATTTTACCATTATAGAGTTTTAATGCGTGTTAAATTCATGAATAAATACGTTTGCTTCATGGATTTTTTTAGTATGTTATTCTATATTTAGTGTTTTGAATAGCGGCATACCGCATTATGTTGTGTAAAAAGTAATTATTGTTATAAATATAACCTGGAGTTTTGTTATCTATGTTTAAGCAGTTATGGCATCCGGAAATGATTCAACACCATATTATGCAGCGCAACGGCAAAGAGCCTTTGAATTCATATTATTACGCGACCAACTATCCTGACGTTTACGCTGCGGCTGAGCGGATTTTCGGATCATGGGGAGAAGCTATTGAATCATGCGGTCTTGATTATAGTCTGATAAAGAAATACAAGTCATGGACAAAGCAGGCGGTACTTGATGAGATCAGGCGGCTTGCCAAAGAAGGCGAACCGCTTTTTTCGCAGAATGCCCAGAAGCAGCATAAGCCGTTGTATATGGCTGCGATTAAACGTTTTGGCAACTGGGGCAAAGCAATCCAGGCTGCGGGCGTGGATTATAAGAATGTCCGGTTGCGCCGGAGCATGACGAAAGCCGACATCAAGAAAGAAATTCTTGAATTGTTCCGTCGCGGTGAGGTGTTGTCGTATACCAATATGCGCGAGAACTATATGTATTTGCAGGCTGCCGCAATGAAGAAACTGGGAGACGGGAGTTGGGCCAGGGCCCGCCGCGAATGCGGGATATTGACCAATTACCGGCTTAGACCGGAGCGTCGTAACGCTAAATAGTTTTTTTGCCATAATATTTTCGCTCCTGATTGTTTTATACATTCAGGAGCGTTTTTTGTTTATCAGGATAAGTCAACTCCCAGATTCAGCCGGATGTAATTTGAATAGTTGAAACTATCTTTTTACAGGCGGAGTTTCCCTGGGCAGTCCGAGTTTGCTTTTTAGCCATTCGGTCTGATATGCGCCAAAGCGTTTTGACTGTGAGTGACCCATATCCGGTTCATTAAAGATCATTTTGGATGATTGAATGGTGTTGTAGGCGGCATAGACCGAACTTGGCGAACAGGTGGTGTCGATAAACCCAACCGAGACAATTATCGGACAGGTAATAGTGCGGGAGAAATTAACGGCATCAAAATATCCGGACATTTTCAGTTTTTCCGGATCGTTATTGGTAATCAGCCTGGGCCAGCCCGGATTTCTGTCCAGCTTATAACCGGCATGGTCGCACAGCGCGGGAACATTAGCAGAGGCCGCTTTGATGTTTTTATTCAATCCGGACATGATCAGGGTAAACGCTCCGCCCTGGCTGCTGCCGAACATCGCGAAATGCTCCTTATCCACATCAGGGCGTTCTGCCAGCCAGTTGATCGCGCGGTTGATTCCGAGAATTGATTTCTTAAAATAATATTTATCTCTGTCCGGCGCTCCTTGATAACAATACCTCAGTGATTTGTTCGATGTGTCGTATATTTTTTTTATTTCAACGGCATCGGTCGGCGGGTCGTATTGATGAACATTCATAAGTAGTACGATTATGCCGCTTTTGACCCAGTCCGTATCCGGGACGCAGTAGCCGGGGCCAGCTCCAAGCACGCTAATCAGTGCCGGGAACGGGCCTTTTTTATCTTTCGGCACTGAAAGGAAGCCGTAAATCCGGGTATTGTCAATGTTGGCAAAACTGATTTTAAAACAATCAAACTGCGGGGTGGAAAATTGTGAAAGTGGTTCAAGCTTTACATCCGGCGGAATTTTCTCCAGTTCCTGGATTCCGTTGTTCCAGAATTTATTGAAATCTTCCGGCATTTGGGCCGCCGGTTGAATTTTTTCCGGATCAAAACCGGCGCAGGCATAGCCTTTGTTGTCTTTATCTAATTTTACTTCGCATTGCAGAAAACCCGGCACGGTCATTGTACCTTCAACTTTGAAGGGATTATTTTGGGCAAGATCAATTTCCTGTGTAGAGATGGTTTTCATTCCGTCATTGCTGACTCTCACGCTTGCCTTGCCAGTTGTCAGCGGCTTGTCATTCTTACTGACAGTACCTTGGAATGTTACCTTTTCTCCACACTTATACAACGCATCCTTACGGTCAGTTGCAACCTGTATCTTTACGGAATCAACTTTGGGCGGTTCAGCGGCAATTGCGCTGAATTGGAAAAACGTGATCAATATCGTGGCAGCCGTGGATAATATTAAACTTGTCCGGTTCATAATAACATCCTTTTATTATTCTAGGTTTTGTCAAAGCCCAGCCCCTTTCTTCTTTAGGGCTTGAGCTCAATTAAAATTTTATTTGAACGGGAGCCACCGAAGAAATCGGTTCTCCCCCCTATTTTATTGGATTTTGAATGTTGAAGATGTGAAGTTCCTCTGCCAATTTTTGTTGTGACGAAAATAAGCCAAAAGGAACTTCACATGGATAA
>CAIJKT010000825.1 GCA_903821255.1 uncultured Lentisphaeria bacterium
AGCTTGAATGATAAGATTGGCTAAAATCGCGATTTCTGAGCATAAAATCCCCTCTTTGGGGAAGCTCTATGGGGGATTGGAAAAATAGAATGGTACCCCGGGCAGGTATAAGCTTACCGCGGAATATCGGACAGCCGGACTCAAGCCGATGGACATTTTAATGGCAGATATTGACGGAAAACTGGAAAGTCAGCCTGTTCAGCAGATTCCGCCACTTTCAGATTGGGCCCCTTTAACTCTTTATTTCAAAGTAAAGGAAAACTCCACTGCCGGAGTTCGTTTCTATGTTCCGAAAACAGTTCATGCCGGTACCGAAATCAAAATCAAAAATATCCGAGTCGAGAAATCCGGACCGGCAGAACAGTACAACTTTCTAACCAATCCGGATTTTGCCAGTGGCGGGGCCGGAGCAATGCCTCCGGGATGGCATTGGCAGTATAATGGTAACGAGGGTGATTATGCGTTAATCAAAGACAGCACGTTCAAGAGCGGCGACCGGGCAATATGTATTAAAAGCGATGGCAAAAAATGTCGTACTTTAAGCAGTTTCAAGGTTCCGCTGCCAGACTGCGGGGAAATGAACTTTGAACTATGGGCTCAATCTGATTCTCCGAATATGACGATTGAACTGTTTCTGCTGGGAAATGATTATAAATGGCAGGTTAAAAAAGCTTTTACGGTCTCCGGCGAATGGCGGAAATATTCCATTGCTTTGAAGTGCCGTAATTCAATTAAAATTCCGTACTGCTGGGCCAGAATTGATGTGCAAGGTGCTGGTGATGTGAAGTTGGCCGGAGCAAGCCTGGTCTGGACGGCGGAACCGGTCACTGAGGCCGCTGGCCGCGATACGGCAACCCGGCAACCCGGCTCATCCGCACGCAATCTGCTGGACAATTCCGGTTTTGAACTGGGCATGAATAACTGGATGCTTGACTTTTTCGCTCCTGCCAGTTGTCAGATGGCCGCAACGGTCGCCAGTGCTCCGGAATGCAGGATTATTCCCGGTGCTGGAATTGACGGCTCCTGCGCGTTTTTTCTGCCAGATCAGTATACTGCCTTGTTCAGCGGCTGTATCCCGCTGCAGGCGGGGCGCAAATACACGCTCTCTGCTTATGTCAAGGCAACGGATAAAGATGCCGGCTTGAAAATGTTCATGCTTGACCCCGGCTGGAAGTCATCTGTCAAAGAGATTAAATCAATATCAGCCGAAAACTGGACACGGGTTGAGCTGTCAAATGTCTGGGATAACAGCTCTAAACAGAAAAAAATATATGTCCGGTTTGACGGACGGAATGTCCTTATCGATCAGATACAGCTGGAACTTGGAGATTTAACCGATTATCAGTCGCCGGAAACTGAAATAGGCTTTGTTACAGTCTCCGACAATGTATTCATCCAGGATAAGGAACCTGCTGAGATGGCGTTGAAAATTGTCAGGAAGAACCGGATGCAGCAGAAATTGCGCATCGATTTTTCGGCCAGAGACAGTTGGGGCAAAAAGGTATGGGAGCAGACCGCCGCTGCTGACCTTTCTTCGCCGGTCACCGTTCTGCCGGTAAAATTGATGAATAGCAGGCTGGGCGTTTTTGAACTTGAAGCCAAAGCCTGCGATGACCAGGGCAGGCTTATTTCCATCGGCCAATCGCGCTATGCCGTGATCATGCCTTCAGCCCCGGAAAAGCCTGGACTGCCGCTGTTCGGCGTATGTTACGAAACCTGTTATCTGCCGCAGTGGATTATCAAGCAGGAAATCCCGCTGATGAGAATGATGGGAACAGGGATTAACCGTTTTTTTCTAAAGAATCAGGCATGGCAGTCACTTCCGCCGGAGAATTATATTGATTCAATCCGGCAGCGGTGTGAAGTTGAGATACAAGGCGGATTGAAGGATTTAATGGCCTGTTTTAATAATATTCCCAAGGATATCATTGAACGCATTCTTAATGATGAGGTTGTTGACGGGCAGACGCTTAAGCGTTATGGCGAGTATTTGAAATCCGTTGTCATGCCGCTTCAGCATCAGGTTAAATACTGGGAGATTACCAACGAACCTAATCTCTGGCGGCATCGCGAAGGTCCGCGGAAAGGAGAGAAGACGATGCCTCCGGCCAAATATGTACAATTGCTGCAGACGGCCTACCAGGCCATTAAGGAGGTTAATCAGCAATTGCAGGTGGTCGGCGTTTGTCTGAACGGGAATGATTTTGCATATCTTGAAGAAACCATGAAGCTGGGCGCGGGAAAATATATGGATATCTTTTCCTTCCACTCCTACCGGGCGTCACCGGATTTGCCTGACGTGTATAATGATTTATGCGCCTACCGGAAAATACTCGACAGATATGATTTTCATGGCCCTATGATCAATACAGAACAATATTATGCCGCGAATAAATTTATTATGCACGGCTCCGACGACGAAAGCAGTCGCGATTACTATCTGCCTGACCGTGAAGAATTGCAGAGCTGCGCAAGAACCGTCAGAAACTATATTTACCATGCCGCCGCCGGAGTGCCTTATTGCGCATACAGTCCGCAGTTGACTCTTTTCCGTTATGGCGGTTATGACCGGTATTATCTTTATTATGCCTTTGCCGCGTACAGCGCCGCAAACAGATTTTTGAATTCCGCCGGCAAGGGACATCCGCTGGAAGCCGGCAGCGCGCTGAAAATATTCCTTTTTCCGGATGCCGCCGGCGGACCGCTGCTGACGGTTAACGCCATCAATCCGGAACACAATGGCAGGATGAAAATGAATGGTTATCCGGCGGCGTATGATATGATGGGAAATCAGTTCACTCCGGAAGAAATTGCGCAGGGACTGCCGGTTTCTTCTGCTCCGGTCTATATTCGCTTTAAACCGGGCTGCCAGGATAAAGAAATTACTGATGCTGTCAGGAACGCCGATATTCTGGGAATGGGCGAGGCGTTTAAAATAGATATGGCGCTGGCAGCAGGCAGAAAGTTGTCTGCTACAGTAACTAACCGGCTTAACAAGACTGTCAGCGGGAAGGTGGTCATTCCGGAACTGCCGAAAGGCTGGCAACTGGACCGGAATGCGGCGGGATTTGCAGATTTGAATCCAGGCAAAAGCATTAAGATTGACTTTCAGGGAAACTTTATCCTTGATGATAACAGCAGCTATATGGTTCCGGTTATCGTAAGCTCTAACGACGTGTTTGTAAAGAAAACATTTAAACTCTCGCCAGTTTTAGCCGGCAAAATTGACCGGATTAAAGTTGACGGTTCTCTGGACGAATGGCAGAATGCACACTGGATCGCGCTTGGCGAAGAAAACTTGACGGGCAAACCGGATGCGGAACATCCATATAACGGGGTCAACGATCTTTCGGCTCAGGTCGCAGTGGGCTGGAATAAAGATTATTTTGCTGTTGCGGTCAGGGTTAAAGATGATATCGTCTGCAATCCCGACTCCCCGGCCAATGCATGGAGTTATGACTCATTGCAGATTTATTTCGACCAGCTTAACAATGCGACCGAATCCGGTACTGGATTTGACGGCGACGATATTGTTTACGCGGTTTCCATGACTGGTGGAAAACCTCAGGCGTGGATTGAGAAAGGCAGTGAAGGCCGTTATATCGGCGAAGCCAACCAGGCAACCGGGCTTGACCGCGAAGTGGAATTGCAAATCGTCCGTAAAAACGGCGAAACCATTTATGAGATCAAATTCCCGCGCCAATGCTTGCCGATGGTTAAATTTGCTGAAGGTGAAACTGTCGGTTTTGCCATCAGAATCAATGATAATGACGGTAAAGGCCGGAAGCCCGGCCTGACGATGACTCCGAAAGGAACGGAGCCGCATAGAAAACCGTATCTGTTCCGGGACATCTATTTTAATTGATATTTCATTTTTAAAAACTCGCAAACCGGATAAGCAGTAAGGAATATAATGAATCTGAAAAAGCTTATAGAAAACTCTGAATATTTTGTCTGGCTGGCGCTGGGCGACAGCATAACAGAGTATAATCATTGCACTGAAGGCTATGATAATTACCTTCAGCATTTTGACAAGCTGCTCCGGGATGCGTATTCCAAGAGGAAATACACCATTATAAATTCCGCTGTCAGCGGAAGTTCGTTAAGTGATGACGCAAACTTTGCCATTGACAAAATCCGGCGGTTCAAACCGGATTTTGTCACCGCAATGTACGGCATGAATGATTCCGGCCGCGGCAAAGCCGGTCAGGGGCACTTTAGAGCCGCACTTCACAAGCTGTGTATGTTTTGCCGGAATAGTCAGATTCCGCTGCTGTTGCTGTCTCAGAATCCACTGGATTATACATGCTCCATGGACTGTATCCGCCGCAGGGAATGCCTGTCTGAATACATTGACATAGTCAAGCAGACTGTCGAAGCCTGTGATGTTGAATTAATAGACATACATACAATCTGGTCCCAAAACGTTCTTGAGAAGAGCAATAATGAACATTTCAAGCTGCTGCATGACGGGATACACCCCAATCACAAAGGTCACGAATATATTTTTGAGATCATTAAGAAGCAAATATATTAAACATCATTCCAGACCGGAACGGGGTGATAATATTTCCACCGGTTTTAAGCTGAATGAATCAAACACGAAAGATTTACGCTAAATGCATGTTTCGCTTCCTGTTGCGCAAAATGCCGCCGTTGCTCAGTCAGGCGGCAAAACTTATCATTGCGGAACTTTGACCTACACTAAAGCGGCATTATTTTCCCTGTTCGCCTGGCTGTTGTGGGGAGACTTTTGTTTTACCATGATGGAGGCGGTTGTCCCGAGTATAATGCCTCTGAAAATGAAAGCTCTCGGCTGCCCGAACTGGTTGATGGGAATGATCCTGACGGCCGCTCCGGGCGTTATAAGTATGACGGTAGGGCCTTATGTCAGCTTTAAAAGCGACCGTTACCGCAGCCGCTGGGGCAGGCGTATTCCGTTTATTATCTGGACAATGCCTTTCCTTTGCGTCTGTCTTGCACTGCTCGGGTTCAGCGATGATTTATGCATATTATTGCAGAAGAACTCTGAATTTATGCGGCAGTACACCCCGACGACCATTACAATCGGACTGGTCGCTTTCTTCATGGTTATTTTCAAATTCTTTGATATGTTTGTCCACTCGGTTTTCTGGTATTTATTCAATGACGTTGTCCCAGTGCAGTTCCTGTCCCGGTTCATGGGCCTGTTCAGGATTGTCGGTACGGGTGCCGGCGCGTTGTATAACTGCTTTATCTTTAAATATGCCGGAACCCACATGCGCGAAATCCTGGTCGGCGCCGCGCTGCTGTATCTGATCGGTTTCGGCATGGCGTGCCTGATGATCAAAGAGGGCCAATATCCGCCGCCGAATGAGGCAGAACGCAAAGCCTCCAGGGGGCTGCGCGGAGTTATAACATTTTTCAAAGAATCCTTTTCTCACAGATTCTACTGGTTCCGTTTTTTTTACACCTCATTTGCCGCCTTCGGCTATGCCATCGGCACATTCACTATTTTCTTCAATCAGGAAATGGGACTGACGCTGGCGCAAATCGGCTATATCAGCGGACTGTCTTCAATTGTCCAAATGTCGGCAATGTATTTCATGGCGATCTTTGTTGATCGCTGGCATCCGATTCGTATCTGCACTTATGGAGCAATCTTCGGAGTACTCGCCTATGGCATAAGCCTGGTATGGATTTTTGTAACTATTCCCGGTACTTACTTCTTCTGGCTGAATATGGGCAATGCATTCATCGGTGCCTTTATGGCTGCTTTGGTCGGAGTCGCCGGACTGCCCTGTGAGATGCGGATTTTTCCAAAATCCAGATTTGGTCAGTTCTGTTCAGCGCAGGCAATGCTTCGTAATGCATTCACGGTCGTTGCCGGAGTTCTGGCCGGCCTGTTTATAGATGCTGTTAAAATATTCTACGGTTCTGACTTCGCTTACCGATTTATTTTTTTATGGCTGGTGATATTTGCCGGAATCAGCGCTGCATTCATGGTATATGCTTATCGCGAGTGGTACCGGCTGGGCGGCGATAAGTGTTTTCACCCTCCCGCACCGTGGAATCCAGGCGGCATGGAGGAAATGCCCATCGTGCCTATTGTCGGACCGCAGACGAGGTGGCTGAATGTTTTTTTTCTGCTTTTCGACTGGATCATGATACTGTCCACATTCGTGGTGCCGGTGATGATGTGGTGGATGTATGCACAGCATAAGATGCTGGCATTCAAATGGCATGGACTGTTAATCCTGCCGCTGGAAATCATGGCCTGGGGTCTCTGGCTGGTTTTGAAAGCATCAATGCGGCGGGATATTCATGCCGCTAAAAATGGTTTACCGTTGAAGAATGGTATTCCGCATCATGGCATGCTGATTATCTTCTCCTCAAAATTTCTGCTGGCCATCGGGATCTGGGTGTGTCAGGTGATTGTATGCGTTACGCTCGACATGGAGTACGGCTCCATCGTATTCAGTCTTGCGAACGCGGTTACCAATTTCCTGCTGATCGGAACCGTGTATCTGCTATGCAGAATTGAACGCGGCAACTCGAACGTGGTGGATGAAAAGTCGGAAGTTGAACCTGAACCGGCGGCTACGGCTGCAACATAACCAAAGAATTGGTATCCTCAAGTTGTAGAATTGCTGAAACTGTAAATATTCCGCCAAAATTGAATGAGTATAGGGGAAAACTGCGTCAGAAATTCACGACGGATTAATATATCAACTACCTGGCGGCGAATGTTCTGCGGACGTATTCGAAAAGGAAGATGGTGGCGGCCTGGGCGGCATTCAGGGATTCGCTGTTGCCCGGCATCGGGATCGTCACCGGAACGGAACCGTCCAGTTCGCCGGCCCCTTCGGCTTCGCTGCCGATAATCACCACGGATTTGTTGAACAGCTCAGGCTCGGTAAAACAGTTTGCGCCCTGATGCGGATCGGTACGGTAAAAGCGGGTGTAGCCGAATGCGGTCAGCGTCTGTTTAAGCGTTTTCAGATCGGCGAACTGGCGCAGTCCGACGGTAAACTGGGCGGCCATCGCGGAACGCAGCACTTTATCATTGAAAGGGTCCACCGAACCGGCAGTATACCATAATTCTTTCAAGCCGGCGGCTTTAACGGTGCGCAGAATCGTGCCGAAATTGCCGGGATCGCCGACCCGGTCAAGCACGAAAATAAAAGGGTCTGACGGCGGTTTTGACTCAGGCACCGGTTCCGGCTTTTTCGCCACCGCCAGAATGCCCTGAGAAGCAATCGTAGATGAAAGCTTTGAAAACTGGCTTTCGGGAATACGTACCGGATTATAACGGTCGAAATCATGGGTAAATTCTTCAGTGCAGACCAGTAATTCAAGCAGTTCCGGACTGGCGACGAGGAAGTCGGTGCAACATCTAACCCCTTCGCAAATACAAAGGTCGTATTTTTTTCTGCCGTGTCTGGTATAGAGGGCCTTGATCAGCGCCTCCTGGTTCTTTGTAAGTTGTCCCATGCAGGCCTGCGTTATATGATTTTACTTAAAACTACTTCTTGGGAGCGGTTTTAACAGGAGCAGCAGTTTTGACCGGGGCGGCGGCAACCGGAGTTACAGCCTGCTCGGGCGTATTCATCCGGTTCAGCGTGAACTTTGCCTGGGTCTGCCAGAAGCTGATGCCGGATTCCTGCTGCTGCATTTCGCCGAGCGTCGCCCTGGCGTTTATCGCTTTGGTGAGATATTTTTCTGCATTGGCCTTGTCGCCGCACTGGAGATAAAGTCTTCCGGCGCCGAAATTGGCTTCACATCGGAAATCTTCGGTGCTGAAAAGGTCAGCGGAAGCGTCGGCGAATTTGGCAATGGCCTGATCGGGTTTGCCGCAAAGTTCCAGCGCATAGGCTTCGTCCAGACGGATTCTCCAGCGCATTTCTTCCGGCAGCTTTGAAGACGCAAGGATTTTATACTGTTCAAAAGCTTTGTCAAAGTTGTTGTCATGAATATAGATTCTGGCCAGACGCAAACGAGCGCTCAGTGTAGCGGGTTCAAACGGATATTGTTTGATCGCCATGAGAATTTTATCCGCCATTGCTTTATTATCGGGGGTGCCATCCTTGCCAGCCACCTGCTTCTGGGCCTCGGCAAATACTCCGGCCGCGTTATTGGCCTTGATTTTCTGCCAGGCCATATATGACCCGACCGCCGCAACGCCAAAAATGATGGCCACACATAAATAAATAACCTGTTTCCAGTAGGTCACGAAGAAGAACTCAAACTTCTCAAAATCATCAAAAACCGTAGAGGTAATCTCCGCATCTATGGCTTTCTTATTTTTGCCCTTTGCAATATCTTTTGTCATAATTATGTCAGCCCTTTAATAATTTGATTAAATATGAAGAATATATTTTAGACCTGTTCTGCGTCAAATCAATTGCGTTTTGCAGATAAAAACATTTATTTTTCATGGTTTTGCAGTTTTCATAAAAAAATCCGGCTATTTTTTTTGCACATCCGCCAAATCAACATTATGTTTAAAGCCGTATAAACAGGGATATTGCTATGAAGAAAATCAGTTGCATGGAAGCCGCCGAGGCCGCCTGGCGGAAAATGGTTGTAATACTGTTCAAGCCGTATAATTTCGCCAAATGGGTGACGCTCGGCTTCTGCGCCTGGATTGCGTATCTCGGCGAAAGCGGCGGCGGCGGACGTTTCAACTTCAACTCTTTTGGCGGCGATCGCAAAGCTCAAAAAAACGCCGAGACGGCCAAAGCTTTTTTCAATGCGCTGCAAGAAATCTTCAACGGAGATTCGGGAAACATGTTTACCAGGACGGCCGAGCAATGCCACATCTCGATCAATCTGTTAACTGGCATCTGTGCCGGAATCGGCCTGGTGATTTTAATAATCGTTGTTTTATCGCTGATTGTCACCTGGCTGAAATCGCGGTTCAGCTTCATCCTGCTCGATAACCTGATTTATGACCGCACGGATATCACCGGACCCTGGAAAAAATTCAGGACCTGCGGTAATTCCGCATTTCTGTGGCGGCTGGCGATCTTTCTTATCTCGGCAGCAGTATTTATAGTTTTGCTGATTATAGTTTTTTTCAATATGCTGCCATGGGTCAAATCCATGCTGGCGGCAAAGAGTTTGTTTAAACCGGACAGCATGATAATAACCTGGATGATTGTTGACGGCTCGCTCATACTGATATCCGGCCTGCTCTTAAGTCTTATCAGCTTTTTCTTTGATCAATTTGTCGTTCCGGTAATGTACTGGAGCAATCTTAAAGCAATCGAAGCCTGGAAAAAAGTTCTGGCGCTGGTGAAAGTCAATATTTACGTTTTTATAAGATATATCCTGTTGTATATAGTTTTTTCGCTGATCGCCGGCGGCGCAGTTTTTATTGCCGGTCTGGCAACTTGCTGCATCGGTTTCTTTCTGCTCATGATTCCGTTTGTGGGAACTGTATTGCTATTGCCGGTACTCGTCTTTTTCAGATTGTTCGGATTGGAGCTGCTTGCGCAATTCGGCCCGGAATACAATATCCCGGTTCCGCCGCCGGAACCGGCGGCGGCGTTTGAAACTCAGGAACTTCCGGCTGCAACAGAGCCGCCTGCTCAGAATGACCCGGGATACAGATGGTAAAGCCATTCAGATAATCTCTGCGCTACAGCGCCTTTGCGTCAGTAAGGATGAGTGGATAATCCATCAGCGGCAGATTCCGGATAACGGTAAGATTGCGTTTTAATTCCATCACGGTCGTGCTGTAGATTTTTCCGCTTACCGGATCAACGAGCACCGGTTCATCCATCTTTTTCTCCGCTTCGTTCCAAACGTGTACCGAGTGGGATGATTCGATGGGGCTTTCGTTCTGCATGTCGACGGGACGGTAATAGACGTAAAGCGGATAACCTTTGCGGGTATAGGAATCGGTGATCGCCGTCAAATACTTATCGCGGTCGCTCGTCCATGTGGGGTCGCCGCAAACCGTATTGGCCAGACGGATAAAAAGGTCATCTTTGACTGTATCCTGATCAAAGATGGCACACAGCGAGCGCAAGGCGAAATACGCTTTCTTCGGAGTATAGGATAGTCCGTTGAGGAGTCCAAGCATGACCGGCTTGGTCTCCTTCCCGTCTCCCATCACATAGGGTCTCTCCATCAGATCGGCAGTGTGGAAATACGAAGACAGCTCCACGCCGTGACGAAGATCGGTGAGCAGGCGGCGGGTCACCCATTTGGCCTGGATTTCCTCGTTGATGTTACGGATGCCCAGCCATTCATCGTGATGCCCGGTCATTACCGAGGGACAGCCTGTTTCGCCCTGCCAGAGTTTCACTTTGGGAGCATGCCGGGAAAGCAGACGGCGCAGGAAGGCGATGCCGGAAGCGTAACCCCACTCCGGCACCAGATGGTAGGCATGAAAGGAGAGCGCGTAACAGCAATCCCCGAGTCCTGCAACAAGCGCCTCTTCAATGAAATTGAAATCTAATCCGCAGACGGCCCCGCCGATAATTCTGGCCTGCGGATCAACGCGATGTACCACTTCGGCAGTCAGACGGGCAAAGCGGGCGTAATCGGCGCCGTCGGGTTTCACATTACCCCAGCACCATTCACCATTAGGCTCGTTCCAGATCTCCCAATGCCGAATCCGCTTGTGATAGCGGATGACGAGTGCCTCGACGAAATTCTTCCAGGCCGCCAGAGCCTCATCTCCGTAATACATGGGGACCGATCCGACGCAACTGGCATGGGGTGCGTCAGTGCAATATAATATATTGCCATAGCTGAGACTGAACCACGGCTCAATGCCGCGGGCGAGGAGATTGTCCGCGACCGAATCCAGCCATGTGAAATCATAATGGCCTTTTTCTTTTTCGCAGCGAGACCAGCCTGTCTGGCAGCGGGCCCACTTGACGCCGCACTCGGCTAACGGCTGATAACATGCATCGGGATTGAAGAGTTCGCGATCGAGAGTTTCAAATCCCACGCTGATGGCTGATGACCGGATCTCATCCGATTTTTTCGGCAGAAGGTTGCTGATATGTTTCATCCCGTATGCCCAGGGGAAAGGGCCGGCATTTTCGTTAAAAATCATAATAAACTCCTTGTGCAAACACCCGGTTGCTGTTTGATTCTGATTAGAATACTTAGTTCGCTAATTTCTTACGCCAGATTCTTTTTCCATTCCCGTGCAAATCCCGCAAGCAGACTTTATAATACACCTCAGCACGTTTAATTTGCCGTTTTATAGGCGGGTCAACCAAAGGGCAACCACCGACCGGGCGGGAATCTCAAAATTTTTAAACTCGCCGGACTTGCCGCGATTAGTCGTTGTCTGAATTTCCCGGCGCCGGGAATCGTTGCGCGCTTCCAGGGAATTGCCGGTAAGGCATTGCCATGAGGAGAGAGTATAACGCGATTGTGCCGAAAATTCCAGCTTTCTGGGCAATTCTTCCTGATTGACCAGGAGCACTCTCAAGCCGGCCGGCACAGTGACTGCAGCAGCGGAAAAAGAGGCCCCTTGCTTTTCAAGGACTGTCTGGTCGCCGGAAGCATTCGCCGCCACGACATCTTTACCTTGCTCAAAACATTTATGTATGAGTCGGAAAAGATCGGCCTGGCCGGTGAGATATGGCGTAACCGGCTGGCTGTTGCCGGCATCATCCCGCTGCGAGCGATAATAGATTCCCCATGGCCCGCTGGAAAAAGAATGCAGACAGGCGGCGGCGACCGACCGGCTTGTAAGCATGCGGTTGATCCAGTCGGCAGATGAAAGACAGCCGATAAGAGCGTGAGTGGTGTACCAGGATTGTTCCCACCTGGTTTGCCCTGCTGCTTTTTCCGGCCAGAAACCCCACTCGGTGATCAAGATGCGGATGCGATTACTGCCGGTGATTGCCTTAATATCACTTTCCATCATTTTTTGCCGGATGGTAAAAAAACTATTATCGGGCTGAGTTCCCGTAAAATGCCTGTTGCCGAAATAAGGATGATAGACTAGAAAGTCGATTTCAGATCCCAGCTCTTTTAGCACCGTCTGATGCCATATTTTCCAATCTCCGCCGTATTTCTCTTTGTAATCCTTCTGATGGTTCATCGTCGAAGCCTGGGCGGCGAAATGCGCCTCCGGGTCCACGCGCTTTATCGCCGCCATCACTTTACGGCAGCGATCAATATATGACTGTACTGTAGGATAATTTTCATAGGCGTCAGTACCATCCGATTCATTGCCCAGCTCCCAGGCATAGATGGAAACAGGTTGTTCAACCCCGAGGGCTACCCGTCTGGCCGCCCAGTTTTCACCGCCGCCCTTGTGATTGCGCGGATCGCCGGTAAGGAACTCGGCCAGGTCGGCCGCCTCCTGCGGGTCTTCCATGAGATTGACGCACCAGACAAGTTTAGCTTGCGGATCGATGGCCCGTACCTGTTTTATCCACTCTACAGGGCCGTAACCGACCACAAACGGCCCGCGCCATTTTTCGAGTTTCTGTGGAGGCCGGCCGGCAAGCGGCCCGATGGCCTTTTTCCAGGATAAATATTGAGAGTTAGTGCCTGAAACGCGGGAAAGGTTAATCGGAAAGCCGCGCAGCAGTTCAAGAAGATCAGGCCGCAATTCTCCGTTACTGACGGCTATCTGCTGTCCGGTCCAGTCGAAGTTAAGCCCCAGGATGCCCGGTTCATAAGGTTTCACTATCCGCCGCTCATCAACGGTAAGCACAACCCGTGAAAGATTCTGGGCGGCGACCAGATGGCTGAACGCGGTTAAGATGAAAAAAGCCAGATAAAATCGTCTTTTGATCAGCATTTAATGTCTCCAAAGTTTTCATCCTGCGATCAGTATTGCCTTGCAGATAATCTAACACTGGCTGGAGGCCGAATCAAATCGCGCGGAATCAGACATCGATGATTTGATAAATCGCACATGAAAAAAGAGGGAACATCTCAGGCAGCGGGAACCAGTTCGAAGAACGGCGCGGGGCCGTCTTTGAATTGAGCCGTATTCAGCGTGATTACCGCCTGCCAGTTGCTGCGTGAAACAGATCTGAAAATAGAAAGTGTTGCGGTCCAGGCCGGTTTCGGCGGCGCTCAGCGGCTGCACGAACTCTTCAGGAAGGCCATGAAGACCACCCCGCAGCGCTTCCGGCTAGAATCGAAAGGTTAATCAGCAACCGTTTATTTGGAAATTTTTTCGGATTTATCCAGTTTGTCCAGGCGTTCCTGAAGTTTAGACAGCTTCTCCGCAAGCAGGCCGAGTTCCTGGGTCAGTTCCTTGATGCGTTCCGTCTGTTTGGAGATGACGATCGAGTATTGCACCAGAATCAGCAGGATGGCGGTAATCAGCACCAGCGAAAGAGTGTACGGCGGATAAGCGATTCCTATGAAGTCGGAAACCAGTTTGAGCACCTGGGGGGCGATCGACAGAACAATTAAGATCGTTCCCATGAAAATCCAGATCAGCGAATATGCTTCTTTAATCAATTCCTTACGGATTGACTCAACAATGAAAAACATGAAACAGAGACTGCAAATAAATGCTACTATTTCAAATTGATGGGCACCAAAAAAACCGTTCATATCAACGCTTCTCCTGTTTTACCGCCGGTCTCATTGCGACCATGCAAATCGCGAACATGACCTTAATCATATAATATACCGATTTGATGGGGGAGATGGAGGACACTCCGCCCAGGCGGGGATTCATTTCCGTGAATACTTCCTTGCTGCGGAACTGGTTTTTCCCGAGCAGAATCACTTCTTCGGGCTCCGGATAGTCGAATGACGGGTAGCGTTTGGCCAGGAATGACAGCGCCCGGCGGTTGTAAGCCCTGAACCCGGAAGTGTTGTCAGTAATCATCTGCCGGATCAGCGCCGAATTTACCAGGAAGAACAGCCGGATGCCGAGACGGCGGAAAAAAGTTGATTTGAACCCGTCATGTTTGGCGCAGAAACGGGAGCCGATCACGACGTCCGCTTCATTTGCTTCTATCGGAGCGAGCAGCTTTGCGATATTTTCCGCTTTGTGCTGGCCGTCGCCGTCAAACTTTATCGCCAGTTCATAGCCGTTGCGGTGAGCGTATTTCAATCCGGTCTGAACTGCTCCGCCAATCCCGAGATTGCACGGCAGGTCCAGCACGGTTTTGACTCCGGCAGCGGCAGCGACGGCGGCAGTATGGTCGGTGGAGCAATCGTTGATAATGATGATATCCATATCCGGCACATGTTTCTTCAACGTGGCGACAACACTGGGGATGTTGACCTCTTCGTTGAAACAAGGAACAAGTACTGCAGCTTTGGCTGACATATCAGAATCTTCCTGTATATTGAATTGTAAAACAATTAAAATAATACTTATTCCATGCAAGTCAACCCCGGATTGCACAGGATAAAGCATATCCGCCAAAGTCCTTCCAGCATGAGCGATGCTCTAGCTGCCTGCCGGCGCTTCGGGGAACATCCAGGTCAGGTTGTCGTTGTCCCAGTCGAGTATGAATGAGATTGTGAATACGGCAGACCAGCCGAACCCGCGGGCGGCCAGCCCTTCTCCGGTCACGGGATGATAGTATTCCCGGATCGACGCGGTGTCATGGGCAACCCAGCCGAGCAGCGTGGAGCGCATTTCGTCCGCAATATCGGCATAGCCGTAATCCTTCAGCCCTTTGAGCGCTAAGAACGATGTGTTAAGCCAGGCCGGGCCGCGCCACATTGCCCTGGGATCGAATCCCGGAGTATCGTATGCGGCGGTAGGCATGCCGGGATAGAATTTCTGCGGATCGGCGGCAAGTTTCGCCATTCCGGAGGCGCGTTCCAGTGGTGCTATATGAGTAAAGAGCGGCATGAAGCAGGCCGGGGAAAGGACTGAACAGGCTTTGCCGGTGAGCCGGTCACGGTCAACATAGGAGCCGAGTTGGTCGTCCCATAATCTTTCATTGATGCGCCGGGCCAGAGCACTGGCTTCATCAAGCCATTTTGCATGATCGCCGGACAGTTCAAACTGTTCCGCCAGACAGGCCATTCCGCGGTAGTGGGATACCATGTAGCAATTCAGGTCGATGGCCCAGATCCGCTTGTCGTTACTGGCGGCTTGCTGATAGCCCCCGTCCCAGCGGATGGAGTTGTCCCACCCCGATTCGTAACCGGCATGGGTTCCGCCATAGAAAAAGAGACCGTCAGTTTTCCCGCCGCGCTCATTCATCCAGAACTCGCCCATGCGGACCAGTTTCGCATAAAGTTTGCGCAGCTTGTCAGTGTCCGGAGCGCGATGCTCAACCACGGCGGCGGCCCACGCCATCACCGGCGGTTTGGAGAAGTCGATCACCATGGATCCGTTTTCCCAGATTACATCCGGAAGCATGCCGTCGGGCTGTTGCTTGTCAAAAAGTATCTCGAACTGCTCGCGGGCAAAAGCGGGATCCCAGTGCGAAAGTCCGACGGCGTGAAAAGCGGAGTCCCAATTCCAGACGCCGCGATAAGTCCCGAGCGACGGCATGATTCCGCGATACGGTTTCCAGGCGTCGCATTGCACGATGTTGCCCAGCAGGGTGGCCTGAGACCGTTTCAGAAGGTTTGCCTGTGCCGGCGTGACCGTCTTCGCAACCTTTGCAAGCCATGTTTCCGCCGGTACATTCTCCGGCTCTTTTAAAGAATTATCCATTTTAAAATTATCCATTTGCAAACTCTGCCGGTTAAATTGTAAAGCGATTAAAATAATACTTGTTCCATGCAAGTCAACTCCGGATTGCACATGACATAACACCTCCGGCACGGACCCCCTTACTCTTAATAATTGTCACCCCGGCAAACATTTTGGATATTCTGGACATACCTTGTGCAGAACCGTTTTGCCTGCTGCTTACAACCACCGGTTAAGTTTTGCTTTAACAAATGACAATCAACCGGGCCGCCGTCCATTTTGGACATTCTGGACATACCTTGTGCAGAAAAATCTTGAATACTGTCCAGCAACCCGGAGACTTTAGATACCCATTGAGCACAACGGCTTTCAGGGCTTGATAAGATTTTCAAACAACTTTTACGCCAGCCGGTTAAGATTTTCGTTAACTGATGACATTTATGCAATTTCCCGCCTCCCAAACATTCTGGACACCCGCGCGCATATTTTGGACACCCCTGCGCCAGCAGAATAAACCGGACAACCGTCCGCCCAGCAGTCGCGGGAGACAGACTTGGAGGATTGCCATCTGTGGCAATCGTTTTATGATCCCGGTTATGACAGAGCATAATCCTCCATTTTGGACAGCCCACTCCGACTCTTTGGACACCTGTTGAGCATAATGATTTTCAATACTAACAAACATTTTGGACAGCCCACTCCGACTCTTTGGGCACCTGTTGAGCATAATGATTTTCAATGTTAACAAACATTCTGGACAGCCACTCCGAGTAAATAGAGCGCCCTTGAACACAACATCTTTAAGATTTTCAAACAACTTTTTGGACATTCCGAATACTGCTGTGCAGAATGTTTTCCGGTGCCGCGCTCTCGCTCTGCGAGAGGATTACGGGCCCGCGTCCGGCACAACAACAAAAACATTCTGGACAACCATCGGCTCATTTTGGACAGCCGCCCGCCACAGCCCCATAGCACCCCAATGCGGCCAGCGGAATAAACCGGACAACCGTCCGATTCCGGAGAGTTTAGAGACATCTTGAACAGAACCTCTTTCAATTTTTCCAGCTTTCAACTCTCCCACTTTAAAATTTTAGCACTTCGGAACTTAAGCATTTGTCTTTACATATATAGTGATTTTGTCAACAGAAACGGCGCAAGCAAGTTCAAAAGACGCGATAAAATGCATTTTGAAACTGATTGTTTTTGCGGCAAAAATCCGCTAAACACAGGAACGGGGGATGTTAACATAAAAGCAATGGTTCTTTAAATTATGGAAAATGTGAATATCGGCAACTGACTTGCGAAGAGAGATTATGCCGGCAAAAACATTTTCCGCTTATCAGTGGTTACGCCCCTTATTTCGACAGCAGACGGAGGATTTTCAATTTCCAGTCGCTGAAGGGTGGATAGCGCAGCGGAATGTCGAAAAGATTGGATTTGATCATGACCGGCTTGTAGTGGGTGAAGGTATCGAATCCGGCTTTGCCGTGGTATGCGCCCATGCCGCTTTCGCCGACGCCGCCGAACGGCATCGAGGAATTGATCAGGTGAGTCACGGTTTCATTGACACACATCCCTCCGGCGGGAATTCTGGAAACCAGCAGTTTCTTGTTGATTTTGCTGCCGGAAAAATAATACAACGCCAGCGGCCGGGGCCGGGAGTTGACAAAATCAATTACAGCGTGAATTTCTTCAAATTGAATGACCGGCAGAACCGGGCCGAAAATTTCTTCCTGCATTACCGGGTCGTTGACCGTCACGCCGTCAATGATTGTCGGCGCAATATACCGCTTTGCCAAATCCTTTTCGCCGCCGCAGACAATTTGTCCGCAATTCATCAGGGCGGCAATGCGGTTGAAATGCTTTTCGTTGACAATCCTGGGATAATCCGGGCTGGCGGCGGGATCTTCGCCGTAAAATTCGCGGATATAATGCTTCATTTTTTCCAGCAGCGGCGCTTTGACTGAAGTATGCACATAGAGATAATCGGGAGCGACGCAGGTTTGTCCGGCGTTCAAAAATTTGCCCCAGACAATCCGTTTTGCCGCCAGGGCGATGTTGGCGTCGGCGTCAACAATGCACGGGCTTTTGCCGCCCAGTTCCAGCGTCACCGGGGTAAGGTGATTGGCCGCCGCATGCATTACGGACTTGCCCACGGAAGAGCTTCCGGTAAAAAAGATATAATCGAATTTCTCCGCCAGCAGTTCCTGCGCAATGTGCACTGATCCGGGAAAAACCGCGATATACTGCGGCTCAAAAAGGCGGGTAATGATTTTGAAGATGACTTCCGCGGTTGCGGGGGCCTGTTCGGCCGGTTTAAGCACTGCGCAGTTGCCGGCAGCGATGGCGGCGGCCAGCGGGCCCATCATCAGTTGAAACGGATAGTTCCAGGCGGAAAAAATCAGGACTGAGCCATAAGGCTCCGGGTAGATATAGCCTCTGGCCGGAAAGTTGTTTTTCGACACTCCGGCGCGTTTCCTGGCGGAAAATCCGGCAACATGGCGGCGCATAAAAGCGATATCGTCCAGCACCATGCCGATCTCAGTAGCAAAGGATTCGAACTTAGACTTGCCGAGATCCGCCTGCAAAGCAGCGGCACTGTCCGGCTCAAATTCCTTGACTGCGTTGAACAGCTTATCCAGTTCCGCCTGTCTGAAGGCGACATTTCTGGTGAATCCGCACTGGAAATAACTTTTCTGCAGCGCAACCGTCTTCCTGATATCAACCGCCATGCCCATTATCAAGCTCCGTTTCTTAGAACAGCCTCATGGCTTTTTGTCGAGTTTTAGCAGGATTACTTTTTCTTTTTATCAGCTTTCTTATCGGCGGGATCCAGGGCAATGCCTTCAGCTTCCAATTTGCTTACCGTACCGGCGATATCTTTCTTCATTTTGTCAGCACAGATGGAACTGCAGAAATAAACTCTTTTTTCGCCGGCATCAAGAAAAAATTTCTTTGCAATTTTTCTTTTGCATTTCGGACAAAGTGTCTGTTTTTGGCCGGTGGCGGCCGGGGCGGCGGCATCTGCGGCCGGGGCGGCGGCGGTCTTGTCAGCAGCCGGGGCGGCAGTAGTGGCGGCGACGGCGGCATCTGCGGGTTTCTTGTCGACGGCGAAAGCGGAAACGGTTCCGAATGCGATAGCAGCGGCGGCTAAAAAGACCAGGCTCTTTTTCATTTTTCTCTTTTTCCCTTATTATTAAACAATATCTTCTGCAAGCACTTTTGCTTACAATATAAAGAGCTATAATATAACTGTCGGGACAAGTCAAGGCAACAGTTTTGCAAAGAATAATTATGGATAATTATTCTTCAACAGGGACGAGGCGCCTGTCTTTGCCAAATTTTACAGTATATGGAACTGCCATATTTAAGGTGTTGAATATCTGATATTCAGGATTATATTAATGCTTTTGTTTTCTGCAAATAATAAACGCTGGCCGGAGAGTACAGCGACTGACATAACCAACAGGATATCAAGAGAATATGTTTGAAAGTCTGAGCGATAAATTACAGGATACGCTAAAACGTCTGCGCGGCGAGGCGAAGCTGACAGAGTCAAATATCGCCGATGCAATGCGGGATATCCGCCTGGCCATGCTGGACGCCGATGTCAATATTCAAGTGGTCAAAGACTTTATTGATGACGTCCGGGCAGAGTGTGTCGGCGTGGATGTGCTGCGCACGGTCACCCCCGGACAGCAGGTTGTAAAGATCGTCCATGACAAACTGGTGGAACTGATGGGCGAGGGTGAAGTCCCGCTGAAACTGGAATCCAAGCCGTCGGTAATCATGATGGTCGGACTTCACGGCAGCGGCAAAACCACCACAGCCGCCAAACTG
>CAIJKT010000826.1 GCA_903821255.1 uncultured Lentisphaeria bacterium
ATCATCGGCGTGTCCCGGTCCACATTCACAAACTTCGCTCCCATCGTAAATCCTTTTTGATCGTAATATATCACTACACAATTTTCATGCTATATGGCCTTTGAAAAAAAAGTCCGACAGGCTGCTAGAGAAACAAATGATCGTTTTTCCGTCCGACCAGAAACACCCGCCTGGATCACTTCAATGTTCGTCAAGTCATTTCGCCTGCAATTGGCTTCAAGTGTACTTCTGGACTTTGCGTCCGGCTCAAAACAGAAGACGCGTCCGCCCGGTCCCACATCGATGGCGGCGGCAATGCCGAATAGCCCATGGTAAGAGCCAAGATCAAAGACAATTCCATCGCGGGGCGGCGGGCCAACTCGGTAATAGTAGTTTGAAAGCAGATCGCTCCAAAAGAATACCTCTTCCAAACTTTCCTCTGCCCATTTTGGACTAACCTCGTATTCAAGCCATACGCCCCGGTAGTTCACGCGTGCCAGTTCTCCTTCCAGGGTGACTCCAGCAATCGAGTGAACGTTATGTGTTTCGTCGAGTTCCAGCGAATTCCAGTGCTTAATGATTCCACCCAAATAGTCAATTAAAGTGGAGACAGGCGGAAGCGCAACCACTTTAGATTCAGATTGCAGAAGTAATCGTGACGCTCCTTGTTCCGCAATAATACGGAAACGTCCAGCCGCCATCAGCGCAGCGCATTTTTCCAGGGAAGGGAGATACTGTTTTATCTGTAATGGCGTAATTGCCACACTGCCAATTTGCATTGACTGTACCGTCTCGCCTGGTCCGTAATGCACGTTCACCCCGCATTGCCGCAGTTGTTTCAAACAGATGTTTCGATAAATCTGTCTTGACACGCGATTATGGACAGCGCGACTTAGCAAAGCCTGAAATTTCGATTTCATTGCGCTGTGCCTCCTTGGTAACACACTTTCTCCAGGGAAGCAATTAATTTACGTGCCGCAACCGGCAACGCGAATTCAGCCTCATATTTATTGCGGCTTTCGATGGCCATGTGATACAACAGGCCAGGCCGGGCGGCCAGTTGGTACAGCAACTGAGCATACTCGTCAACGTCATCTATTCGCCGCGTTACAAATCCGGTTTGTCCATGCTCGATCATCTCTGGAATTGCCCCTGCCGGAGAGCCGATTACCGGAAGTCCGAAGGCATAGGCTTCAGAGATCACATGCGGACTGAAATCTGCCCGTGACGGCAGGAATAGAACGTCTGAACTGAGAAAAGTCTGTGAGATTTTTGCATATTCTTCGGGAACGCCTTTCTGCATCGGCGGCAGGATTTCCAACCATGATTCATTCTGCAATTCCGCTGGCGCCTTCATCCCCAGTGTAGTCAGGCGGACATCCAGCCCCATCCCCCGTACTTTGTGCACGGCCTCCAGAGCGATGTCGGCTCCCTTGCGCAGCCAATCGTTGCCGACGATGAGACACCTAAGCGTTTTTTGTGCGCCGGAACGTACGGCCAACACCTCGTCCCTGGACGGCACCCCGGGAAGAATCGCCGGCGCTTGGACAACCCCCAGCCGCGATTCAGTTGCGTGATAGCATCTGATGGCTCTTGCGGCAGCCCAGGATGACATAAGGATAGTAAGAGCCGACCGGTGCAAAGCGCGACTTTCGGCGCGGTGGCCTGCGCGCAAACTTAAGAAGTCAAGATGGGTATGTGAGGGATAGAAGTCCACAATGCAATCAAAAACCGCATCGACATAGTTTACCACTGGCAAAGGAGTGTTTAGCCAGGCGGTGAAATGTGTACTTCGTGAAAATATGATGTCGGCCTCTGTTCCGCTGAGTGCTTTCCCGATTGAATAAGCCAAACCGCGCAACCGGGACACATCACACGCCGTGGACACATTATATCCCATTCGGCGGAACAGGGCTGAGCGCCAGCGCTCAATCCTGGCGGCTGGCGGCGGAGTCGGCTCTATGACCGTCACTTTCACGCCCAAAGCTTCAAAGGCGCCAATGAGGGCCGTATCACGGTCGAAAGCCCCGGCACCAACCCGGTCTGATGATAGAAATGCTATATGCATTGAAAGTCTCTCTTTCTGTTATTCTGTTCCAAAAATCGCTGCCAGTGTGGCAAAAACCGTCTTTTCGTCCGCACGGCGTGAAAAATCCAAGGCATTGTCCCTGAATTGCGCGGGGCTTTTCCGCAATTTGTCAAATTGACTGCGGAGATGCTTCAAGTCCAGATGCCGATAGGTTAATCCAATGCCATAATGGCGTACTGCGGCCGCCATATAGCCGATATCCGGCACGAGTACTGGACAACCGTAGGATGCAGCCTGGAAGAGGCTGCCGCTTAATCCGTACCAATGCCGGTAAGGCAGTATGATATATCGGGCTGAGCGAAAAAGATCATCGACCAGGGCGTTTTCCGGCAGGAATGGGATGCTCAATTCAAATATCCGGTTTTGCTCTGCCAGTTGTTGTCTAACCGAATTTGTTGTTTTCGAGAATGTTTCTTCCGGAACATCGCGCCCCACATCAACAAAGACGGTATCCTCGTACTCCAATGCCAAAGCGAGCAAGGTGTCGTAACCGCGCCGCACGAAGCGGCCTCCGTAGTAAAGCAACACGTCTTTTCCGGAATGGCATTCCAGAAATTCTGCATACCCCAGTCGAGCCTGGCCGATCTCAGGCGGTTCATGCCCAATGTCCGTCCCCCCCGTCCGGTAGATCTCCGGGAGATAACGAATTTGAGGATGGGACAGCGCAGCAACAGCATTTTCATCAGTGGAAAGAATTAAATCCAATCCCAGCTTCGACCATGCCTCCCGCCTGAAGAAGCGCCGCCGCCGGTATTTTTCCCTGAGATGTCGTGCCCATGGACGAAGCTTATCCCAGAAAGCGTACTTTCGCAAATCCAGCGGATATTCATGCGGGAAATAGATGAAAATGGCGGATCTCCGGCGTTGATTAGATTCCTGCAGCCATTCTCCCTGGAGCGCACTGACACATTCCTCCCCGTTTACCAGCAGAGTCCATGTGGGATTAAGGTCGGTTTCCAACTGGGTAAGCCGCATCCTGAACCGTGCCGGGGCATGGACGACATCGGCCTCCAGATCGAAGGCGCGCGCGTCCGAATCTGCCAGGAACTGAGCCAGAACCGGAGACCGGGATGCCGGGATGCCATGCTCGCCGGGGCCGCAAGCGATGACGACCGGATGACCTGTACCGGCAAACCAGCGGCCAAGAACAGCAACATAATTCTTCCGGTGGCCGTCCGAATCCGATGCCACAATTAATACAGGTCTTTGAATGGATGCATTCATGCCACAGTCTGCTTTGGAATATCTTTGTTTTAATTTTCTACGTTTTCAACGTTAATAAAATGTCTGGAGTTACACATAAATTCTGAATGCCAATATGGATTCATGTTTCCCGCTGACTTTTAATCTTCGGCATTTTCTTCTAAAATTCCTTCTTGAAACCTGACAGTTTATTATGGATAAAATTGCGGGAGCAGCAGTTCACCGCTGACACATGTCACCCGATTCCTTACGGGGATGCCGGCAAAGCCCGGCTCTGACACTTGTCATACAAACGGCAGATTTCGGAGAAGAACAGTACTGTAAAGAACACTTCCGGCGGATGCAGGCTGTAGCCGACGATCCAGACGTAAACGAAGTAGATGGACCAAGCCGTCAGCATACTCCTGAACAATTTTTGCTCAGCGCTCAGCTGCATCAGCCAGCATTTTAAAAGTCGCCAGAATGCCGTAAAAAACAGTGCAGAGAACAGTATCACGCCAGGTATTCCATACCAAAGCCAGACATTTAGTATCACCGCAGTGTCAACTGAACCCTGGCAGTTTGCCAAGGGGTCCGGACCCGGCGCACCAAAGAAACACAGGTTTTGCAACAGATAAGTCTGTACATTGGCCATGTTATCCAGTCGATTCCAGACATTTTCATCGTCCAGGCCCAATGACAAAAACCTCATTTGAAACTCTTCTATCAAGACCACGAAATCAATATGGCAGACGGCAAATCCCAGGAGGCACGCGCCCGTGATTCCGATGGCGAACTTGCGTGTGCGGTTAAACTTTCCGCTCATCGATAGCCACGCAACCAGCATGACAAGCGTTCCCATGCTCAGTACCAGAATCATGCTTCGGGTTACACTGATTCCCACCGCGATTAAAATAGTTCCAACTCCGGCATACATTGCCAGATTCCACAGCCAATGATGTCTGGTTTGGACAAGAGCGCCTCGCAGTACATACCAGTAGGCCGACGGAATCACCGTAAACAGCCCCATTACGATAAAACGGTTCTTGACGATCCACGCAGTGTCACCAAGCGTTAAGTCGCTCATTGCATCGCCACTGTCGGGGATGCCCCAAATAGCCATCTGCATCAGATATTCATTGCCGGTCAGATAGACCATGGTTCCCCAAACTCCGACGACGATTCCAGCCATGCACATCCACAAGCGCAGGCTGGCCATCTCATCATCGCTGAGCCGGTTGAACGCCACCAATAGCGGACCCCACAGAAACGCAAGGCTAAGAAGCTGGACACACTGGCCCGGCCCGAAACCGAATTCCTGTTTCAATTCACACTGCCGCAACAGCACAATCAGCGAGAGTGTCAGCGCGCAGATTTCAAGCCCGCGCAGGCGGCTGCGATGACTGAACAGCAACTTGATGGTGGCCAGGATGAGTATGGCAGAGGCTAATTGAGGATGCACAAGCTTTCCTGCTAAATTGAACAGCGGCGTTTGCAGGAACATGAACAACGCATAACCCAGTACAGGACGAAGCCAGGCGACAGTTCCCAAGAGAAACAATAACAAGAAACTCATTAATTAGACTCCAAAACTAGCGGAAGCAATAAGCTGAAGCTGAAAACATGATCGCATAAATCTGTTTTAAATGTTTCCAATTCCACGGCGGAAGATAACATCGCTCTGGATCACTTCCCCACTCCTGTCGGGACTGAACATCTGCTCAAGAATGCCGGCATATTCAAATCCAAAACTGTGCATCTTTTCATACAACACATGAAACGTCGGGGAACCTGTATAAAGTGGCCGCATTGAGACTTCCACCACTACGGTATCAACTGCGGAAAACGCTTTCTTGCCCCCGTTGATGGCCATAATTTCCCCGCCCTGGACATCCATTTTCACAAATACACGTTCATTGCGTCCCACCTCGAACAACGAATCAAGGCAGCGAGTTTGTACTTTAATACATTGGTCCGTGCCTGATCCGGGCCATAATTCCCGGTGGTTCTGACTCATTGGCAGGAGTGACGATGAGTCTGCATAGTCAGCACCTCCGAGATGAAAGTCCATCAATCCATCCTGATCACTCAGGGCGCATTGATGGCGCTCAATATTGGGTTGTTCACTGGTTCTGCGAGTTAGCTCCGCAAAATTTTCCGGGAGCGGTTCGAACGCAAGGATTCTTGCATTGGGAAAAAGCCGGCGAAACAAAAGCGCATGGGTGCCGCGTGCTGCCCCTATGTCCAAAACAACGTTGAAGTTCCTGGCTATCAGCCATGGCAGATTATAAGTATATAAATCATGGGGAGATATTCCTGCCTTGCGCAATTGGCGCTCGCGAAGAAGTTTCCTGGGATGAGTCAGTTTACTGGCAGTACTATAAATCTTGTTGAGCATTTCTGGAGAACCTTTCCATAAAAGTTGAATGTTAAAAAATATCTTGTCGTCATGAATCTTCTATTGTTTGATCATATCATAATCAAGCCATTTAATGTCGGAACCTCCGCACATCTCATTCCCCTGATTTATTGCGATATCCCGGGTAGATTAAATTCATGCCGGATATTCATTTAGAGAATCCATACCTTGCTTCAGCACAATTTGCATGCTCTCCTTTAAGATGTGCCGCTGTCACTCATGCGCTTGCCGCGTTGATTTTTGTTGCTAAACTTTTATCCAGGACAATATAGGCCGTATGACTCCGGGTTGAGGAGTGCTGACTACCCAGAATTCATTATTGCCGTGGGCGACATATACATTGAACTGTATCGAAGGCTGCGTATGCACGATCCATCGAGTACAGTGAAGGCTGATTCTTGGTGCGACAGAGTACTTGCCCTTGTTCAGCAGTCCCTGCGGGATTTTACAGGATAGGCGGTTTATCCCAAGCGAGAGCGCAGGCCACTCGGAAGCTACAGCATCATTATGATGGGATGTAAACACCACTGTTCCGTCTTGCCACAGTAATTCGAACCCCACGCGCAGAGCTGCATCAATACTGCGGACATCCAGCAGCATCTCCACAAAAACGTCTTTATCCGATGAGAAATCGGAGCATACATCGCCTTCGCTATTCATCGTTTTTAAGGACAGAATCCGTACAGTGTCATCTCCCGGAGCGGTTGCCAACGGCCAATTTTTTTCACCTGTGCAGTTGTCATCACTACCCATATAAGAGGAAGTCACGTCTGCCGGGTCCCCGTTTGCCGTAACATTGCCGTCCTGTAACAGAACGCAGCGAGTGCATAGCAAGCGGATTGCCTGCATGTTATGGCTTACGAACAATACAGTGCGTCCAGTCTTGGCAACGTCACCCATCTTTCCCAGACATTTCTTCTGGAATTCCGCATCACCCACTGCGAGAACCTCATCCACCACCAGGATTTCCGGTTCCAGGTGCGCCGCCACGGCGAACGCCAGGCGGACATACATGCCACTGGAATAGCGCTTTACCGGGGTGTCCAGGAATTTGTCAATCTCCGCGAAGGCGATAATTTCACAAAACTTCTTTCTAATCTCGGCGCGGCTCATTCCCAAAATTGCGCCATTCAGAAAAATATTTTCACGTCCGGTCAATTCCGGGTGAAAACCGGTACCAACCTCCAAAAGGCTCGCCACTCTTCCACGCATGGTAATCTTACCTCTCGTGGGAGGAGTTATTTGCGATAATATTTTAAGCAGTGTACTTTTACCCGCGCCATTGCGGCCGATGATCCCGATCGCCTCGCCTTCCTGCACGTTAAAACTGACATCTTTTAATGCCCAGAAGTCTGTTTCAGACGGTCTTCTATTTTTGATCCCCGGGCGGAGCCTGGAGGTAAATTTTACGATTTCATCACGCAGAGACAGATATGGCTCCTTATTCGCGCCAATGCGATAACATTTACCGACGTTTTCTATTTCAATTATAGGTTTGGTCAATTTTCTTTGTCCTTTGTCCTTTGTCCTTTGTCACTTGTCACTTGTCCTTAATCGCGGGAAAAATCTCCAGATTTCGTGCAAGCATAAACTTTCCGAGCAAGCTCCCTGGCCATCTGCCATCCGTTAATATCTTCAAACCGCTCAATTTCATGTTTTTTTAATGTCCTTACTCCATTATCCTTAGTCAATCGTCAAACGCTGTTCGTGTTCATTCGCATTTTATTTAGTGCAAACCGACTAGCCGACTAAGGACGATGGACGGTTTTTGACTAAGGACTTTATTAAACTATGTCCGCAAAATATCTTTCAGTACTCCGGAAGTAATATAATCCGGCAACAAAATAAACTATACTCATCAACAGAGAGATTCCGAGTACGCCGTAGTCAATTACGCCTTGTCCGAGCAGACCGGCACGGGCGGTGGAAATAACCCCGGAGATCGGGTTCAACCAGAGCATAAGCTCTTTGATGACCGGATAGTTATTCAACATCTTGACCGGATAGATGACCGGCGTTACATACATCAGTATCTGAATGAAGAACGGCAGCGCGAAACGGACGTCCCGGTATTTGATATTCAGCGATGCCAGCGCCATCCCCATCCCCAGCGAGCTGAGCACGGCAATCAGCAGTAAGACTGGTAGAATCAGTAATCCGATCAGTTGCGGCATTATCCCGTAATAAACCATCATGCCCATCAGGATCACAGTTGCAATCGCCAGATCAACCAGTCCGGTAGTGGCGGCAGTCGCAGGCACGATGAGGCGGGGGAAATAGACCTTCTGGATCAGAGAAGAATTACTGATCATGGAGCCGCTGGCGTTGGTCAGTGTGCTGGAATAATATTGCCATAGCAGCAGTCCAACATAAAGAAAAACCGGATAGGGGGTGCTGTCCCCGCTGCTGATATTCGCCATACGGTTAAAAATAAAGGTGAAGACGATCATTGTGACGAACGGCTGGAATATTGCCCAGGCGATTCCCAGCACGGTTTGTTTATAGCGCACAGAGATATCCCGCCAGGCGAGGACTAAAAAGAGGTCACGGTAGTGCCACAGTTCCTGCCAGTTAACGGCAAGCCATCTCTTCGACGGAGCGATGATAAATTCTGATTGCGACAATATTAATCTCCTTGATTGATGTGCAATTTATCTATAAATAAGAAAGGTTTAAGAAATTATCTTATGATAATTTTATTCTAACCACTACTAGCAGATCACATTGCAAGATCGCAAAGCGATCATTCGACTGATACAACTTTCACATTATCAATAATGACATTTCCGGAAAAAAACAGAACCAGTCTGAAATTTTCACAATTTTTAAGGCTGAATGTTATTGTATATTTTCTTTTCATATTGCTAAGTTCAAATTCTCTTAAGTTGATTACTTCGGAAAAATGAACTTTTTTAATATAAGTATATGCGGACAGCATTAAACATCCTCTGCTCCCGGAATTAGCTTGAACTGCTATCAGATAATTTCTATTGGCGTCAAACGTACAATTTGAATATAGCGAAATTATGTCCTTGCTTTTGACATTTAACGCATTGGTATTTCCCGCTGTAAGTTTGATAGACTCCGGGCTGCAGCTTGCATTCCAGCTATGGCTCGTATTTATAATCCAGTCATCGGGGATATCAACTTCTCCATTTTCGAATAAATTGATTCCACGGCCCAGTAAAATTTTAGTCGCGTCACAAAATGGA
>CAIJKT010000827.1 GCA_903821255.1 uncultured Lentisphaeria bacterium
ATTCCGGCGTTTTTTGCCAGATGCGCCCAGTTGTCCGGATTGTAATTCGCCGCCGTAAATCCGGGAATATATTTGTCATAGTCGGCTAGTTGCATTCTTTCATTCTGCATCACCCATTCGCCGCGACCGATCACAGAATACACACCCCAGTGGATGAACATGCCGACTCCGGCTTCACTAAACCATTTTTGAGATTCTATCATTTATTTATTGCCTTTGATTAGGTGTTGGTTTTCAAGTAGTTGTCTTACGACTGCAAGTCACGGATGTCTTGCGCAGCGCCGATAGCTACCCGCGACGAAGCACTGCCGCTGATAAAACGTACAACCAGTAAATGTTCTCCTTGCTTCAGTTCCGCAGTCGCTACATGATCGGTCATGGATATACCACCCTGGACATTTCCGGAAGCAAGAGTATCACAAAGAGTCTCACCATCTATCCATGCCTTGAACCACCAGTCGGCTCCAAATCCGAATGACTGCGGCCCATCCAGTTCCACCGTGAAAGGAATATAAATGTATGCCTCCCTCTGTTCGGCAACCTCGCCCCATATCTCCGCGAAGTCAAACCGTCCGTCACTCGTCGCTATGTTGATCGGTTTGACCCGGCGGGTTCCACCCTCCAGATAATCGGGTATGGCGTGCAACACTCCTTCAACATTAGGCGTCTCTTCTTTCTCAAAATATGAAAAAACCGTCCAATCTCGGGAAAGGCTGAGCGTACCTAAAACCGGAGGAATCTTCCGTCCGATGACAGGCGCGTTGAATTTAAACATCCGCAATCCACGGACATTGACTACGCACCTTTCGGCGAAAAGCCCGATATTCCGCGCCGCCGGTTTTGAAAAACCATAACATTGAACAAGCCTTCCATCCGCGTACACTTCAATAAACTCACATCTCACCAGGATGATCAATTTGACGAAAGTTCCGTCAACAACTGGCCATGGCACATGGCTCTCCGCCATGAACGCCGGGCCGCAGGGGCCACGCGTAATTCTGCCAAACTCAAACAAACCATGCATGTTCAGCAGGCATCCAACACCTTCATAGGGTTTTTCCGCACCGTGTTCCCCAGTTCCGATAAAAAGTCCTGCGGCACCGTTTCCGGAAATGCTGAACTCACCTTCGATGACTACACCGTTTTTGTAGCAGACATCCGTTTCAAAGTATGCAAGGGACGAACCAGCAGCCTCCCCCTTAATAATGCCTTCCGCGCATTCCCATTTGCCGGATGGTTCCGTCTGTGGAGACGGCGTGACAAGGTCGGAACAGTTTTCAATATCGAACAGCATCGTGCCTTTGAGATTTTCGTTTCCTGTCCACCACTTCAGGACAAGCTTGCCGGGTGTTTCTTCCTCAAGCAGCTTGACTGTTCCGAGCCAGGCATCGATAAAATTATCGCGCGGCATCCAGTGATGATAGAGCAGCGTCTGATTGTTGAACTGGCATGGTCGTGCGAAATACGTTGGCATATAAGCCCAGTTTGGAGGTGCGTTGCGGCATCCCAGCAACATCGGGTCACCAGGAACCAAACGATATGGGCCGCGGATATTGTCGGCCATCATTACATACATTCCG
>CAIJKT010000828.1 GCA_903821255.1 uncultured Lentisphaeria bacterium
GGCATTCAGAAGCAGCCAGGTAAAAATCTAAAGTAAAATAAGCATGGAGATTTGAAAGATGGGACCTTTTCTGATTGTTTTCGCAGTCGCCGCGGTGATTGCCGTCATGGTGATTTTTTCTGTGGTGATCCCGATTCCGCTGTGGATCGCCGCCGTGTTTTCCGGGGTCAAAATCAGCCTGTTTTCACTCGTCGGCATGCGCCTGCGCCGGGTTCCGCCGCAGGTGATCCTGTCGGCGATGATCCAGTCCAAGAAAGCCGGCCTCGACATCTCGTCCAACGACCTTGAAGCGCATTATCTGGCCGGGGGCGACGTCTTCCGCGTGATCTTTGCGCTGGTGGCGGCGGACAAGGCCAACATTCCGCTGTCATTCCAGCGCGGCACCGCGATTGACCTGGCGGGCAGAAACGTGCTCGAAGCCGTCAAAATGAGCGTCAACCCGAAAGTCATTCAGACGCCCATGGTGACCGGGGTTGCCAAAAACGGCATCCAGCTCACCGCGATCGCCAGGGTGACCGTCCGCACCAACCTCGACCGGCTGGTCGGCGGCGCGGGCGAGGAAACCATTCTGGCGCGTGTCGGCGAAGGGATTGTCACCACCATCGGCTCGGCGGAGAATCATAAAATCGTGCTGGAAAAGCCGGACCTCATTTCTAAAACCGTTCTGGCCAAATCGCTGGACGCCGGCACCGCCTTCGAAATTCTCTCCATTGATATCGCGGACGTTGATGTCGGCATCAACATCGGCGCTCAGCTTCAGACGGCCCAGGCCAATGCCGACAAGGACATCGCCCAGGCGAAGGCTGAAGAGCGCCGCGCCATGGCCGTGGCCCTGGAGCAGGAAATGAAAGCCAGAATCACCCAGATGCAGGCAAAACTGGTTGACGCTGAAGCTGAAATACCGATGGCCATCGCCGAAGCCCTCTCTTCCGGACGCCTCGGCATCATGGATTATTACAAGATGAAGAACATCATGGCGGACACCGATATGCGCAAGTCCATCGCCGCTCCGGCGGAACGGCCTTTCGAACGGGCCGCCAAACCGGTCAAATAAACCGTCAGGGAATCTGATTTATGGAAAAACTGCTGGACATACTTATTCCTGTAGTGATTGTCGTCTTTATCATCGGCGGCAAGCTTTTCTCCATCCTTAAGGAGAGAGGCTTTGACTTCGGCAGCTTATTGCAGCCGCCCGAGGAGAATTCCCCGAATACCGGCAATCCGACCCGCAGGGCCGCCGATGCACGGGATTACAATGAGGAAGAGTGGGGCAATGAAGTGATCGTTGTCCCCCCCACTGCCGCGGCGGTGCGCAAAATCTATACCGCGCCTGTAATGAAAAAAACTGCGGAGACGGCGGCGCAGCCCGCCGTCAAAAGTGCGCCGTTATTTCCGGAATTGCCGGCCGGCGAGAGTGACGAATTTCATTCATCCTATCACTCCCGCGGCGCATATTATTCCGGATTCATCCACACTCACGGCAGATCCGCCATCGTAATCCACGAAATCCTGTCCAAACCCAAAGGGCTGGAATAAAAGTGTACTTGACGGGATATTCTTTTTCCCATTATCCTGTCAATCCTGTCCGTCCATGTTCAATTTAAATTGTTCCCTTGAGCTTCAAGGGTTGAAAAATCCGGTTAAAGGGCGATATTAGTTAAGGGCCGTTCGCGGCTTCTCGAAGTGGAATGATGAATAACGGAAAAGGCATCGTGCCTCTTCGCGATAATTATTTTCAGGAGGGAGCTATGCATTTCCTGAGTTTGAGAGATTACAGCACCGAAAATTTATGCAAAATAATTGAGCGCGCCTGCGACATGAAGCAGCGTCCGCAGCACTACGCGCGTTCGCTGGAAGGCCGTAAACTGTATCTGCTTTTTCAGAAGACCTCCACCCGCACCGCGCTGTCATTCGAGGCGGGGATCAATGAACTCGGCGGCTATTATTACATGCAGAAATGGGAGGACAGCAATTTCTCCATCGGTGAAATCAGGGACGAGATCCGCTATGTGGGCCGGAATGTCGATCTGGTCATGGCCCGCCTGAAAAGCAATAAAGACGTTCTCGAAATGGCTAAATATTCATCCGTGCCGATCATCAACGGCTGCTGCAATAAATGTCATCCCTGCCAGGGCATGGCGGACATCATGACGATTTTCGAACTCTTCAAAACCTACAATGTCAAAGTGCTCTATATCGGGGCGCGCAACAAC
>CAIJKT010000829.1 GCA_903821255.1 uncultured Lentisphaeria bacterium
ACTTACTTCAATATTGCAGTATGGACATATTGTTCCCATATTCACTCTCCTTAGTTGTTATACATAAATAGTAATACTATATTTATTTACAGGCAGTATTATATTGATAAACGGCCAAATGTCAATCCCTGTTCAAACTAATTTTCAAAAAAATATATTACAAGCAAATAACCTGAATGCAATTATAAACTGCAAGTATTCCCAAACTTGCGGCAGTTTCGCCTGAAAATCAGCATTTATGCAGGCATACCAATATTCAATGACTAAAATATCCGGTATGGAATTGATTTGCAGCTTTTCACGCTGTAGATTTTCAAAGTTTGAAACCAATGAGGCGCTTATGTGTGGAATCGCAGGAATTATCAATTTAAACAGGACGCCTGTTCCTGAAGATATTCTGGCCCGGATGAATGACGCTCAGTCGCATCGCGGCCCGGATGACCAGGGCATTTTCATTGACCGGAATGTCGGGCTGGCACATCGCCGCTTGTCAATCATTGACCTGTCGCAGGGGCATCAGCCGCTCGGCAACGAAGACGGACGGATTCAGATCGTATTTAACGGCGAAATCTATAACTGCCTGGAATTGCGCAACCATCTTGAACAAAAAGGACATATCTTCAAAACCCGTTGCGATACGGAAGTTATTGTCCACCTGTATGAGGAATACGGAACCGGATGTGCCGCAAAACTGGCCGGGATGTTCGCATTCGCCATCTACGACAGCATCCGCCGGAAAATGCTGTTCGCCCGTGACCGCCTCGGCAAAAAACCGCTGGTTTACTTCAGAAATAATGAATATTTCCTGTTCAGCAGTGAGCTTGGCGGACTGAAAATGCATCCGGCAATGCCTTCCGAGTTGAATTTACAGGCCATCCATGACTATCTCTCGCTGCAATATATCCCCTGTCCTGACACCGTATTCAAAGGCGTCAGCAAACTGCCGCCGGCTCATTATCTGGAACTTGATCTGGAAAGCGGCAAAACCGTGATTGAGCGTTACTGGCAGGCGGATTATTCGGTCAAGACCGGCTTAAACTTCGAAGACGCGGCGGACAAACTCCGGGAACTGCTGTTTACCGCCGTAAAACGACGCCTGATGTCGGATGTGCCGCTCGGGGCCTTCCTCTCCGGCGGACTGGATTCCAGTATTATCACAGGGATTATGTCCCGGCTGTGTGAACAGCCGGTTAAAACCTTCACTATCGGTTTCAATGAAGCCCAGTACGACGAACGCAATTACGCCCGGGCGGCGGCAGAGGCGATCAACCGGCAGGCGAACTGCCCGCTGGAATATCACGAGAAAGTGGTTGATCAGAACGACTTCCCGGCGCTGAAAAAGCTGGTTGCCCATTATGGCGAACCGTATAGTGACGCTTCCATGCTGCCGACTTTTCTGCTGAGCCGTTTCACCAGGGAAAAGGTTACGGTTGCACTCAGCGGCGACGGGGCGGATGAAGTATTCGCCGGTTACGAAAGATATCTTTTAATTAAATATTCGCAAATGCTGGATGTGATTCCAGGTCCGCTCAGAACAGTATTCTTCGGCAGTCTGAGAAGGTTTTTAAGCAACGGTGCCGGAGAACGCACCCTGGCCGGCCGGCTGAACCGCACTCTCCGGATCGCGGCGTCATCCCGCGAACACCGCTATCCGGATATTATCAACCGTTTCAGGGAACCGCTGAAAAAACATCTTTACGGGAGCAGGTTCGACAATTTCAATCCGGCAACCACTTATGAGATATTTAACGCCGCCGCCAAACAGGCAACCGCTGCCGGGGCAGTCGAGAAGGTAATGGAAACAGACCTTTACACTTATCTGCCGGGCGACATCCTGACCAAAGTGGATATTGCCTCAATGGCCTGCTCGCTGGAAGTCCGCAATCCGTTTCTCGACCACGAAGTGGTTGAGTTCGCCGCATCGCTGCCGCTGGAGTACAAGCAGAAAGGCACATCCCGCAAGCACATCTTGAAAGAGGCTTTTAAAGATATGCTGACTCCTGAACTGCTGAACCGGAACAAACGCGGCTTCGGCGTTCCGCTGGCAACATGGTTCAGGGGGTCGTGGAAGACCATTCTGCAGGAACGCCTGCTCGAAGGCAGACTCGTCAAAGAGGATTTCTTCAAGCAGAATGCGGTTGGTAAAATGCTGGAAAGCCACTGTTCAAACAAAGCGGATTTCAGCTATCCGTTGTGGAGTCTCCTGCTGCTGGAATTATTTCTCGAACAAAATCCTCAATGTAAATAATCAACCCGCTTGCAAATCACATATTCAGGCTTTACTCTTATTTATATGAGAATTTGTTGAAATCATCGGGCTATTGCGTACAATATGGACGGGGGGGTATAATTATGCGGCAGCGCCATAGTATCATAATATCCTTTTTTTACTTTTCGGTGATTTGTTTTTTATTAACACTTCCGTCAATCAACACCGCGGCGGCAACCGGCAATAATATCTTTGCCTATATTGCGGCCGGAACCTGCGAATACAGCGGCAAAACCACATTCCGTGTACAAAATACCGGGAT
>CAIJKT010000830.1 GCA_903821255.1 uncultured Lentisphaeria bacterium
CGCGCCATGACATTATGCGGCACCACATCGTTGAAGAAATACCAGAAGACCGTATTGACAAACATGTCGCTGAACTTAAAGAGTCCCATCGCAATTGCAATAGTTCCGACCGTAACCGCCGCCGCGCTCCATCCGGTGGACGCACCGATCAGCCCGTGCAGCCTGGCTCCCAGTTCCGTCGAGAAAGCCATCAGGCACAGGGCTATTGACACGAACGGCACGGTGAAGAGCATGAATGGAATGCGTCTTCCCATGCGTCCGCGATGTCTGTCGCTGGCTGTACTGATGATGGGGTTCAACGCCACATTCAGGATGCAGGGTAGAGTCACCAGCACTAGACCCATGATCCAGTTCGGCGCATTCAGTTCCCGGAGTCGCAGCGGCACGATGCTGGGAACGACCGTCTCCATCATGGTGAAACAGAAATCGCCCCAGAGCAGCCAGGTGAAAAGCCAGGCCAGCCCGGCTCTGGAATATACCAGAGTCCCCACTGAAAATTGCGCCCCGCCTGCCGCCAACGGACCGGGTGTGACGCCAGACGCGGACTCTCCATGAGAACTTTTTAAACGCGGATTACTCATTCCGTTTTCTCTCTAAGGCTGTTTTCATGTATTGCATGGTGTTTTATTTATCTGTTTCAGTTATAGAAGCGTCTGTTCTCAATTTTTTTCAGTTCTACAGCCAGAGATTTTAATGCCAGTACACGCCAATACCAAATTTAAAAGTTACTTGAAATCATGCCCCGGCAATATAAAAAGCTCCCATCTTCCTGTTAATCGTTCCAGTTGAACTCGTGCTGATTCGATTTGCCATGTCGAAAACAATTTAGCGAGTGGTGATAATAATCCATTTCAACACTTTTTCCCATAGAATCGGCCAACCCCGTCCAAAGAACGGGGTATTAATTACTATTTACGACGATACTGCTCACTACTGATAAACAAGCCTCAAGTTATCCAGGAAAATTACGCGGTCTTTGGTGGCCTTGCCCTTCGCGACGTACAGTAAGAAGTCTTTCATCTTTGTAAGATCAATCTTCTTCTGTAACTGGATCATATTTTTGTTCAATTTTACTAGTGATACATCTTTGTTCCAGCCAGGCTTCAGTGATATTCCATTATAAAAGGTATTGTCGGCTAAAAGACGGATTAATATGTCCATATTCTCTGATCCTTCGACAAAGATGTCGGCTTTTAATGCGACAAAATCCGACCAGTCGGACAGATCGCCGACTTTAACAGTAATTCCCAGAAAATCATCCGATTTTTTGAATTCTAGACGGAGCGAGGTTTCCCCGTCACTCGTCCGCTCTTTTGAGAAGGCGGCGACACAAGGTCCTGTGGGACTGAAGGATGGCATATCCCGTGGCCCCTCCCAGGAGGCAAACAACACGCCATTGCTTTTCCCTGCCAGTGTGACCTTGCCGAATTTCTCAATATCGTGGTATCCTTTTGTGGTGAGGAAAGGCGACCATGTTTGCAACTGCATCGCTTTATCATCAGAATTCAGATAGCGCGACCGGCAGAAATTGCAGACGAGCGATACCCCTTCTTTGGGCGTGAAGTTTATATTCTTCCAAGGGATGGCCATTTCAACAATCCACGAGTTATCATTTATCTTTCCTGCTGTCTCCGCGCCGCCATTCCATGACCTGCCGTAATCTTTCTGTCCCTCAATTGTCTTTACCTCGGCATCTGTCATCACGCCGGCCGGGTTGACGATAAAGTGGTAGTAGGTACTCCGGTCGCCGCTGGGGTTGATGAATATCTCGACTGAACTATCTTTCCAACGATCCGGATCATCCTGCTTGCGCTGCTGGAACTTCATGTCCCGGATATTGTCGTCAAAACACTCGAATGCGAGATAGAGTTTATCCTTCGACCATAGCGTCCGGACGATAGTTTTGACTTTCAACTCCTGCATTTTTTCATAAGGAGTCAGAAATATTTTGTCTGCTTTTGTCCATGCACTCTCATTAAGCACTCCGTCAATCAGGATAGCGCCGTCAGCCACGGGCGAGACATTGTGACGAATACTGTCTAGTGTGCTCATCGGCATCGTTCGCAAATATTCAAGTCGCTTCTCAACGAAAGGCTTTACCTTCTCAAGAGCCTTTACAGACATAAAAGTATCCATATACGTATTCCAGGCCGAGGCATATTCAGATAACACGCGGGTGCGGTCGAATGGGAACGGCTCTCCGCTGGCACAGAAAGCTTTTCTAAGCGAGGGCTCAAGGTGGAGAAGTGCTGAGTCAACCGGTATCAGTTCACGCAACACACGCGCTCTGTAGAAAGGATCATTTCCGCAGGCGGTCTCAGCCTCGTCAAGCAGTTTTCGCGCCGTGGAGAAGAACTCAATATCAAGGTATGCCTTGTAATAATCTTCGCGGTCCAGATTTATCAATTTCTGCTTGCAGGCGTTCTGGCGAAGCTCGATATACGAGAGAAATTCCCGCATCTTTCCTGCCGCCGGCCCGTAGTAACCGTTGAAAAAAACATCAAGCAGCTTTTTTTCATCCCTCTGCGGATTCTGCATTAATTTGAGTCCAAGCCAGATGCGGAGTGGATGGAAGCTTTGCAGATCATCGAATTGATCATACTCTCCGGAAAAGTCAAAATCCTCACATTCAATGAATATTGATTTTACTCCGTTTGCCTGAAAATACTCAAGATCTGGCTTCAGACATGAAATGTTTACAAGAGGAACGTAAAACCCGGGCGCGTGTCTCTTATATACTCGCCAGTAATCCCACACCGCCATATTATTAGATATTTTGCACCATGGTTCAAACAGGTCTCGCATTTCCTTGTTGTACTCATGTGTGAGAGGACGGGAGAATTCTGACATACTGTATTTATCACACCACCGTATTATCACATTGTCGCGCGGCTTCAGCAATTTCGGTACCTTAAGAGTATAATTGTAGGCAAAAACTTGCAACAGGATGTCAGGATATTCCGCCTTTATATTGTCAGCAATCTCATTAATGAAATCGACCATCAAACCGCTTTCAGCATCTTCTCTGTTGATGATTACCTTGCAGTTCGGACACAGACAGCCGTGCGTAATGCAATCATTAGCATCAATGTTATAAATAAACGGAGCTGGAAGATTCATGGCCTTCGCAGTCTTACGGTCAGCCTCAATAAAGTTCCGAAGTTGCCCGATGATAATTTCCCTTACCTTCGGGTTGGACAGGCAAAGATCGAACCACATGTTTCTGGTACCCTTGGCATCCGTCAATCGTTCCCCTTTTTCGTTCATAGAAAAATATTCCGGATGCAGAATTCCGTACTTATCGGGATGGATATATAACCCCAAAGTGTGGCAATTTCCAGGTGAGCCTTCTTTGGCTGCAGTGCCCCACTGCAGACTATTTCCAACTTCGTTCTTGTTGAATTGATAAAAATAAATGCCTGCCTCCTTATTTTCCGGAGAGAAATTCCCATACGGAGCGTATATGTAATGATACAGGAACGCGGGTTTTCCGGACAGTTTCGGGGCATTTATCATCAAATCGGCGGTGAAAGGAATTATTTCTGTCCATGGATCAAGCAAATAGATACCAATCGACTCCTCTAAAAACTCATATACCCCATTGAGGGTTCCACGCAGCCTGCCGCCGGTTATCACAATGTTGTCGTCAACTGTGATAACAGACCACTCTTCCGGAGCAAAACTTGTTGCAATGATACCGTGATGCGCAGCAAATCTGGTCCATCCCACATAGATACCATGCTCCAACTTTTCTTCAGGTTTTTCCTTGACTATTTTAAACTCGGCGCCAGTAGTTTTTTTCAGGAACTTCGCCAACTCGGACGCGGCTGTCCGCTCCGCCTGACTTGGATTCTCGCTTTCAACAATAACGTATTCCGTCACCCCGCCTTTCGCGAGTTTAATGAGCTTAGAAGTCTGCATATCTTTTGTGATCTCAGTTCCTGAAATGCTAGAATTGACAAGCATAAAATTAAGTACAGCGGATAACAAAATTACCAATCCTGCTTTGTAATAGTTTATATTCATAGTACTTCCTTAAAAATTGTTTAGAGTATTATCGCGCTTTTTTCGTGTCATAAGGATCAATCAGTCCTTGCTTAATGTATGAGTCTAATCTTTACTGTGTGAATTTACCGTTGCTTGGTTTGACCCTTGTCAAATCTTCGGCTCGCCATAGAGAGGGAGTATGTCCGTAATACCCTTCTGCCTGCGACGGGAATAAGAATAAACTGGAGGAGATTCATCATTTTATTATTAATCATGCTTTATTTAAATCCTATTTTTAGTACAGCCTGTGCATCGCCTCCAATTATTAGTGAGGCGTATTTACGATTATCAACATGTCCATCCAAATATAAGAAATTAGCTGTACCAGGCCAGCTTGGCGGCGCAACGTACTGATTGGCTGTGATGTACGGCTGAAAATAGCGTCCGTGGCGATATGATATATACGATGTCCAACTGAAATAATAGTTGTCAAGCCTTGAGTTGTCCGCTGCAAAAATCGCCGTGCTTGTACTGGAAACGGTAGACAATTTCCTGCCGCCATTAAAACCGCCGCCTTGCTTTTGTGCATAATAGTTTAAGGCATAATTAGAATACATGAATTGTGAAAAATCTAGAATTTCCGCCGGACACTGAAAATTTCCTTGCTTGGTAGTAGAAATAACGCCATTCCCGTAATATTCCACCCCGTATCCTTTCGCAATGCGCTTCCCTGCTGTATCCACCCCGGATAACACATTGAACCAAGCCTGGGTACCGTTGTTCGGGCTACCCATCATTGGCACTATGTAATCCTGGTTGGCATCCATATATATAGCATGGGCAAGGCCGATCTGCTTAAAGTTATTGGCACAGGCAATTGTTCTTGCTTTGTCTCTAGCCTTATTCAGCGCCGGCAGCAGCATACTGGCCAAAATTGCGATGATGGCGATCACCACCAGGAGCTCTATGAGTGTGAAATTCAACCTGTTACAGCGTTTTTCTACTTCCAGTTTCTTTCCCTCATTTGTCTTTTGAAGCATTGATGTTTTCATTCTCACTCCTTGTTTAATAATGTTTTTGTGGCGGCGCGGTTGATTTCCTGACAATAAGCCTTACTTCCAGTTTCCGGTTCTCTGCTTTGTCCAGAATATCCGCCCGTTTATTTTCTATTGCATTTATCAGCATATTTGCTGTTTCTCTGCCCATCTGTTCAAAGGGCTGTGCGACGGTGGTCAAAGGCACAGTGGCATACCGGGCCATCTCTAAGTCAGCAAATCCGGCAATCGATAGCTCTTCAGGAACTTTTATGCCAATCTGGGATGCTGCCTGAAGCACTTGCATCGCAACTGAATCGCTAATACAAAAGATTGCGGTCGGCCGCTGGCCGGCAGATTCGTTAAGAATATTTTTAATAATAGTAACAGCTTCATCTTCTGCGGAAACTGGCGGTACGGATTCAATACGTATTGCCGCGGATTTGCCAAGATACTCTTTCATTCCGGCAATATAGCCTTCTTGACGCTGTTCAAGATATTCAGGTTTTTTATCCGGATATTGATGAGAAAAGTGAACAATTCGCTGATGACCCAGCCCGCTCAAATATTTGACCACATCTTTAGCTCCCTGAAAGTCGTCGGAGGTAATGCCAATGCCGGCAGATGCACTGCTCAAATTGACGGTTGCGCAGGGAATATGTTTTTTCCCCACTTCACTCCGGATAAAATCAAAATCACTGCTTTTTTCGGAGTGAAAAATAACCCCGGCGACGCGCTGCTCGATTAATTGTTTTATAATATTGTCCGGATTGCTATGCGCCAGATGGTAGACTTTCACCGCGAAACTCTGCCTGGTGGCTTCCTCGACAATGCCGGACATTATTTTGCCGGTGTACTCCCATGATCCAGTGTCACATGATACAAACGCGATCACATCATTTCTGCCGGTAACCATTGACCGGGCGATTTCGTTGCGCTGGTAGCCGAGCTGGTCGGCGGCGGCTTTGACGCGTTCGCTGGCAACGTCGCTGATCCGCAACTGTTTGGCCTTGCCGTTCAAAACACATGAAACGGTGGCATGGCTTACTCCGGCCTCTCTGGCAATGTCTTTGATCGTGACCATAAAATCCTTCTAAAAACTTAATTTAAATCCTGGATACACGTTTTAGCTATTACTAGAATACACGTTTTAGCAAATTCTGTCAATACCCTTTTTGAAAAAAAATGAAAATCTTTGGAGTTTTCAATTTCTGAAAAACTTTTTCCGGCTATTTACTGTCGTAATATGTTATTTATAAATATATTACAAATTCATGGCACAGTTTTTGTTGACAAAACTGCTATATATGTAAAGAGAAGTGCTAAAATTCTAAAGGTTTAAAATTTAAGCGGGGAAAGCAATTGAAAATGAAAAATTATAAAACCGGAAAAAAACAGGAGTTAAAAGCATTATGCTCGACATGTCTCTAAAATCTCCGGTATGTGGAAGCCCGCGAATGAGGGAGTTGAAAGCGAGAAAAGTTGAAAGCGAGAAAAGTTGAAAGCGAGAAAAGTTATGAAAAAGTTA
>CAIJKT010000831.1 GCA_903821255.1 uncultured Lentisphaeria bacterium
CTGGCTGCTTCTGAATGCCTGGGCGATAGCCAGCGGCACCTGCGCTTCCACATCGATCAATTTCGCCTGCATTTCGCAGACCTTGGCTTTCATCTCCTGATCCAGCGACACGGCCATGGCGCGGCGCTCTTCGGCTTTCGCCTGGGCGATTTCCTTGTCGGCGTTCGCCTGGTCGGTCTGGAGCTGCGCCCCGATATTTTTGCCGATATTCACGTCGGCGATGTCAATGGACAGAATTTCAAACGCGGTTCCGGCGTACAGGCCTTTCGCCAGCACCATTTTGGAGATGCTGTCCGGATTTTCGAGCACAATTTTGTGGTTGTCCGCCGAACCGATCGTCGAAACAATCCCTTCGCCGACGCGCGCCAGCACGGTCTCTTCGCCGGCGCCGCCGACCAGGCGGTCGATATTGGCGCGGACGGTCACCCTGGCGACGGCGGTGATCTGGATGCCGTCCTTGGCGACGGCGGTGACCATCGGGGTGTCGATGACTTTCGGGTTGACGCTCATTTTCACGGCGTCCAGCACATTCCGGCCCGCCAGGTCAATGGCCGTGGCGCGTTTTACGGAAAGTTCGATTCCGGCCTTGTCCGCCGCCACCAGCGCATCCACCACGCGGAGCACGTTGCCGCCGGCCAGATAGTGCGTTTCCAGAATATCGGCGGTGACGTCAATCCCGGCTTTTCTGGCCTGAATCAGCGCATTGACGATAATCGCCGGCGGAACGCGGCGCAGGCGCATGCCGATCAGAGAGAACATGCTGATATGCACATCCGCAAAAATCGCCGCGATCCAGTGCCGCACCGGAATGAACACCACGAACAGGTATAGCGCAAAAATCGCCACTATAATTATGAAAATCCCTACTCCAGTCATAACATCGTTCTCCTATTTTTAGTTATACCTTTTTAACTGTTATTTTAAGTCCGTCAACTTTAATCACTTCGATGGCCTCGCCCTGCTGGATGAAATCGCCGTCGGCCACCACGTCGTAGCGCTTGCCGTCAACCATTATCGAGCCGGAAGGGCGCAGTGTTGAATATGCCACGCCGCGCTTGTGCAGCAGTTCAACGTCATTCTTTACATGCGATGAAAAACCGCTGACATTGGTGTTCTGCGCAGTCAGCATGATCTTCTTGAAAATCGTTGATTTGGGTAAGATGTAGATCGTCAGCAGGATGATCAGCGTTGATGACACCAGCAAAGAAACGCTGATTACGGATATGGCGGATTCGATATTCTCCATGCCGAACGCCGAAAAAAACGAAATCATAATACACGATATCCCCAGTATCCCGATAATGCCGAAGCCGGGAATCAGGAAGACCTCTATGAGCAGCAGCAGCAGGCCGACAAAACAGATGACCATCGGCCCCCAGTCGGATGCGCCGGAAGCCACATGCCCCAGGAAAAACAGCGTCAGCGCGGTCAAACCCAGCACCCCGGACACGCCGAAATGCGGATGCTGTATCTCGATATAAAGTCCGATGATGCCCAGGATCAGCAGCAGGCCGGAGACCATCGGGTGCGCCAGAAACGAAATAATCTGTTCCGTCGGGCTTTTAACGACAGTTTCAATAGTGCAGTTCGTCAATTTCAATTCTTTCAGCAATTCCTCTTTACTGGAGCAGGTAAAATCCACGACTTTCAGTTTTTTCGCTTCAGCGGCGGAAAGCGTCAGCGGCGATGCC
>CAIJKT010000832.1 GCA_903821255.1 uncultured Lentisphaeria bacterium
CGAGAAAGTTCATTTTGGCGGCCATGGCAGTAGTATTAACATCCAGCGCTTTCGCATTCAATGTGCGTGAGATGGCAACTCCGTATCAGGGACCGGAAAGAGATGTGATCACATTGATTATCACCTCCAACTACAAGAAGTCCCGGCTGCTCGCCGAATTGATTCAGCGCGAAACCAAACAGCCGATTCTGCTTCTGCCTGCCGGAGATCAGAAAGGCATATATTTCATGCCGTCGTCAGTCAAGAAACCGGCGCTGGAAATTAAAGAGGTAAATATCGGCAAGTTCGTAGCTTTAATCAACCCGCAGCAGATACTGGTTCTGGGCGACCGCGGTTTTGTTCATCAGAACTATATTGATATGATTGACAAAAAGATGCCTGTGTTCGTTGTCAACGGCAGAGACTGGGTTATCAACGCTAAAAGCGTTGCCAAGCTGCTCGACCTGAATAATCTGGCGTCTGACTACGCCCGTCTCTATAATCAAGTGGAAGGCGGCAAACTGTATAAGCCGTCAGAAACAGCTCCGGCAGACACTGCGGTGAAGGCTGAAGATACCGCCAAGCCTGAAGTCAAACCGGAAGACACCAAGGCGAAAGATGCAAAAGACGTCAAGGAAGAAACCAAAGACGTCACCGCCAAAGAAGATGTCAAAGAACCCGAAGCCAAAGCAAAGAAGTAATTTTCTTAGTCGATATAACTCGGAGAACAAATGTTCAACCTGTTTCAGTTGACCAGAAATACCTTTAGAGAATGTATTCGTGAGCCGATCTTTTTCATCCTGTTAATAACAGCGCTGGCCCTGATCGGCCATTTTCCTTCGGTGACTCTGTTTGTTTTCTCTGAACAGTTAAAACTGGTGGTCGACAGTTCGATGGCCACCAGTCTGGTGTTCGGACTGTTTGCGGCGGTGCTTTGCGCCAGCCACACAGTCTCGCGTGAAATGCGCAACGGCACAGTTCTGCTATTGCTTTCCAAGCCGGTTTACCGCTGGACTTTTGTTGTCGCTAAAATCCTCGGCATTATTTCGGCAGTAACGGTCTTCGTATTCATCTGCAACGTAGCGACGATTATTTCCGTATACATTGCCAAAGATCAGTTCCGGCTGGACATGATGGCATATTATATTTTCTTCAGTATCCTGCTTATTGCGTCAACCATCGGCTGTCTGAGCAACTTCCTTTACGGTAAATCGTTTTCCGCCACCGCAATATGGATGATCTCGGTATTGCTTCCACTTTACTGTATCTGCCTGGTTATTTTTCAGCCGCACCCGGAGGAAATCATATTAAAAGACCTGATTGTTGCGCTGTCGCTTCTATTTTTCTCGGTTGCGACCATGGCGACGATTACCGTAGTCTTCTCGACCCGGCTGGAAATGGTGGCAAACCTGACTGTATGCTGCGTAATTTTCTTCCTGGGACTGGTTTCAAACTACCTGTTTCAGACACCTGACGGCACAGGTTCCGCATTACTCGATTTCGTTTGCGGATTCTTCTATGCATTGCTTCCCAACTGGCAGTTTTTCTGGATGGCAGACGCTTTGGCCACCAGACAGGCAATCCCGTTATCGTATCTGATATGGGCTGGAGTTTATGTAATTCTATATATAATCTTCTGCAGCATGTGGGCGGTAGGGGTTTTCCAGTCGCGCGAAATAGCCAAAGATTCCCGCTGAGCTTTCTTCAGTTTTCTACCGGTTCCAGCGAATCGGCATCCACTTCCACAGACGCGGACTGGCCTAATATCTCAACATTCACAGTTATAATCGTCTTGTTTTTGCGGTATTCAATTATCCCGGTGATTCCCTTAAACGGGCCGGTACTGATCTCAACAGCTTTTCCGGCAACGAGTTCCGGCTTGACTACGATATCTTCGTTTAAAACCAGTTCCTCAAACGCCCTGATCGCGGCAAGTTCTTTCAACAGAGTAACTTCACTTTTATCATCTATATTAATTTTGTAAAGTACGGCATTGGACAAAACAATCTTCCGGAAAACATCTTCGGACAGCAGACAGAAAACATATCCTGGAAACATCGGCAGCATGAATTCCATGGTCCGCTTGCCATAGTGGTGAAGCTTCCTGAGCAATGGCAGATAACATTCAATACCATGCGCGGCACAATACTCTTTCAGCTTTTTTTCCTGACGCGGTTTGGTTCTTACTGGCATCCAGCAAAGACCAGGACAATGTTCAAAGCTCATTTTTCGCAGATCTCCGGTTAGTTCTCATCCGTAGCTCTGCCACCCGGAACAAATTTGATATCATCACAAAAATCATCTCCGATAATTTTTTTTATCTTCATGATAAGCTGCCTTTTCACCGGTCCGTTAAGTTCGCGCAACCACGCGCTATGAGAAACTTCGACATAAGCAACCTTGTTCTTAACGTTAAGCGGCGAAGACACCGCCGCAATCTGCCTGCCTGATATAAGCTCCCATTTTTCGCGCAACTTCATTATCTGCAAAACATCTTCAGAGAGTATCCTGCCTAAAATTTTTTCAGCAGTATCCCCGACGGACACCGGACGCGGACAATATGCAACAATTTCCGTATCGGCACGGGATTTACCATACCAGTCGCACAATACTTCATAAGTATTATAAAAGCTCTTTTTCATTTTACCCATATATTTTCTCCAGGGCAAGAACACAAAGTGTCAAGACACAATCATCCCCCGCCTAAAATCCGCAGAATCGCACCGGCAGCATGACCGTATGGAAGGCCAGTTTAAACGGTGCCACGACCCCCAGCACGACATTGCGCAGACCGTCTTTAAAGAAGCCGAACGGAGCACCCAGCGTGGCTTGGAGAACGCCAAGCGGCAGCCGGAATACATCTATCAAATCCATCCCCATGTCCTTAAATCCTTTCAGGCCGCCTTGAAGTCCGCGCACAAGATAAGGCTGCGCTTTCTGTGCGGCAGCTATCGCCACCGGTGTCAGCAGCGCAATAGTTATCGGATCCATGGCTTTGGCCTGCGGTGCAGGAAAGAACATGAAAACCAACCCACTCAAAATTATCAGCACTAGAGCTTTTCTCATCAGACATTCCATCATTTACATAATAAAACAACGATGAATATAAACC
>CAIJKT010000833.1 GCA_903821255.1 uncultured Lentisphaeria bacterium
CCGGTCAGCCAACCAGCGTCACGGAGAATGGCCGTGCCACCACTTATGTCTACGACAGTATGGGACGGAAAACTCAGGCCACGCTGCCCGGCGGACGCATAGTCAATTACGAGTATTTCACTACTGGGGAGCCCAAAAAGGTTTACGGGGCGGAAACTTATACCCAGACGTTAACCTGGAACGATTTCGGCAACAAGGCCTCGTTCAGCACCTATCGCAGCGGGAACACCACCGATACCACCACCTGGACTTACAATAACCGGAATTTTATGACCGCCAAAACTTACGCCGACGGCAAAAGTATCCATTATACTTATGATGCCGACGGACGGCTGTTAAGCCGGTTGTGGGCGCGGGGCATCACCACCAGTTACACTTATGACAATGCCGGTCGGCAGACCGCGATTACCTATTCTGATTCAACGCCTGGTGTCACTTTTGCTTACGATTACCTGAACCGTTTGACCTCTGTAACAGATGCTACCGGAAGCCGCGCTTTCGCCTACAACGCCGATGGGACGCTTGCAAGTGAGACACTCCCGTATATAGTAAATAACGGTACGCTGGAGTATGCGTATGACACCCTCGGCAGGAGAACGGGATTGCAGTTAAAACAGAACAATACGGCGGTTTACAGCAACAGCTATGCCTATGATGTGCAGGGCAGGATTGCGACTGTTGGCGACGGCACGAACACGGCGACTTACAGCCGCGTTCCGGGAACTAATCTGCTGAACTCGACCACAATTTCTCAGGGTGGAGTCACTAAATTAACTACATCCCGCACTTATGATAGTCTCTACCGCATGACCGGCATTTCCTCCGCCTCGGGCACTGTGACGAAAGCGTATAACTACACCTACGATGCTAAAGACCGGCGGACGCAGTTGAATATGCCTGACGGTTCTCGCTGGGTTTACGGATATGATGACCAAGGCCAGATCAAGAGCGGGGTAAAATATGATGCAGCAGGCAAAGCCGTCCCCGGACAGTCGTTCGGCTACGACTATGACGGCATCGGCAACCTTACTTCCGAACAGCGCAATATTGCGGCGATGAACATTGTCTACACCGCGAACAACGTTAATCAGTATACCTCAAGGACTATCCCCGGCATTGCCCCGGTGGTCGGCGAAGCCGACCCGACTGCCGCAGTTAAAGCCATTCGCACTGACATTCGCGACCCTGCTTACGCGGACACGATGATTGTTCCCGTCCGCGATGGAAAATACTTTAGCGGGATATTCCATAATATTGCGAACACTGCGGCGGCGGTGAACGTCACATATGACGTTTACGCCACTAAGAATGACACGGCCAATAACCAGCAGTTGATAAACAAACAGTCCGGTTCGTATCTTGTGGCAAAATCACCGCAGTCTTTCGCTTATGACAACGATGGTAATACGACAAATGATGGAATATGGACTTATACTTGGAATGGGGAAAACCGGTTGATAAAAATGGAGAAATCGGGCGTTACCAAACTTGAGTTCGCATATGATTACATAGGCCGCAGAACCGAAAAGAAAGTGTACTCGTGGGTGAATAATGCGTGGAGCCTGGCTAGTACCGAAAAGTATGTCTATAATGGCTGGAACGTAATTGCCGTCTATGATGGAAATAATGCCCTGCAGAAGTCCTATTTGTGGGGCATAGACCTGAGCGGCAGTTTGCAAGGCGCTGGCGGGGTAGGCGGTTTATTAGCCGAAAACGATAACTCTACCAGCTATTATCCATGTTATGACGGAAATGGCAATGTCCGTGCGTATGTTGACAATACCGGAACATCAGTTGCAGATTATGAGTATGGACCGTTTGGGCAGATAACTCCAAAATCAGGCAGCAAGGCTGACGATTTTATGTTCAGGTTCAGCACGAAGTATCTGGATAAGGAAACAGGCTTATACTATTATGGCTACCGTTATTATTCTCCAGACCTTGGACGGTGGATAAGCCGTGACCCAATGGAGGAAGAGGGAGGTAAAAACCTATATCTCATTGTTTTTAATCAGCCAATTAATGGATATGATGTTTTAGGATTAATGCCTTGGTATGATATATGGCTTGACAAGGTAACTCAATTTTCGGCAGGAGCATCTGATGCTTTAACATTTGGAGTAACAAATTTAACGAGAGGTGCAATTGGTTGGAATGAAACCGTTAAAACTGATTCTGGATGGTATATGTCAGGAGAAATAACCGAGTTAACAGTTGAAGTAGTTGTTACATTTGGCGGAAAAGCTCTTGTTTCTATTGCATCTAAAACGGCACGAAAAGAAGTTGTAGGAAACGCAATAAAAGAGTTTAGAGTTGCCAAAGGATACGTTGGAGGAGAAATTCATCACTGGAATCCAGTAAAAGGGCATTTCGGCGGAAAAAAGGCAAGATACCCACTTCCATTTGAATGGGCAGCTAAATCTTCTTTAAATCTGACTTACACTGCTAGCAGAGCAGAGCATGTTAAATTACATCAATGGATGCAAAAACTTGAAAGAATTGATCAATTTAGAGAAAAAACAATGTTTGCAAGACAATTAATTAACCGTATGATTATTGCATATGGAGACAAAATGAAAGATGTCATCAATAACGAAGGAATGGACGCAGAGCAAAAAGGCATTTGTCTAGATGAACCAGACTTTGGAATTGAGGTAAATATTGATGCTCATCAAGAAGAGACATTTGGCAGTAATAGTATTGAAGAATAAAGGGATTGAAAATGGATTGGACAGAACTATTAGCTATATTTGTAGTTATCATATTACC
>CAIJKT010000834.1 GCA_903821255.1 uncultured Lentisphaeria bacterium
ACTTCCTTCGTCATTGCGGGGAGATGCCGGGATTGCGGCGCTCGTCGGGCTCATGAAGACCTTCGTCGCTCTTGGCGGGATTTTCATGCAGATTGATGTGGTGGATACTGAAATGCTTCGCGACGCACAGGAGCATCCGGAAAAGTACCCCAATCTCTCTGTCCGGGTTTCCGGCTGGTCAGCGCGTTTCGCGACGCTGTCAAAAGAGTGGCAGGAGATGATAATTGTCCGCAGCGAGCAGCGATTATGAATAATGGAATGGTTTTTGACATCCAGCGTTTTTCGCTTCATGACGGGCCGGGCATCCGGACGACCGTGTTTCTGAAGGGCTGTCCATTGCGTTGTCTATGGTGCCATAATCCGGAGTCGCAGGACAGGCGTCCGGAACTGTCGTTCCTGCAGGAAAAGTGCATTGGCTGCGGCTGGTGTTTTCAGCAGTGCCTGTCCGGAGCTCACCGCGCGGAAAGCGGCAGGCATATTCTTGACCGGGCCCAATGCATCCGCTGCGGCAAATGCGCCGAAAGGTGTTACTCGGGCGCATTGACAATGATCGGCAAGGAAATGAATGCTGATGAGGTCATTGCCGAAGTGTCGAAGGACAAATCTTTCTATGAGAACTCCGGCGGCGGCATGACCATTTCAGGCGGAGAACCGATGGAACAGTTCGAATTCACCCGCCGGCTGCTTGCAGAGGCAAAGAAATCCGGCCTGCATACTTGCCTGGACACCTGCGGCTTTGCCCCGGTGAAAGAGTATCTTGAGCTGCTGCCTCTGGTCAACCTTTTTCTTTATGATTTGAAGGAGACAAATCCGGACGGGCACCTGGAATATACCGGGGTTCCGCTGGAGCCTGTCCTGGACAATCTGGCCGCGCTGGACCGCGCCGGTGCAGCGATCGTGCTGCGCTGCCCGGTTATTCCGGGTTTGAACGACCGCAGAGAGCATTTTCGCGCAATTGCTTCGATTGCCGCCGGAATGGCTAATCTGCGGGAAATAAATCTGATCCCTTATCATCCGCTGGGGGAATCAAAGTTAAAACGACTGGGCAGGAACAGCATTCTCGAAGGCAAGACCTTTTCCGACGGAGAAACCGTTGCCGAATGGGTCAGAATCGTTCAGGCCGATACCGTCGTTCCCGTACAAACGCTGTAATCCATCTCAAAATCGCTGAAGGGCTTGTCCCTTCCGCGGGTTCGAATCCAGCCGATGCAATTTTTGTTCTCGGTCATACTATCCGCGATGCGGACAACACCGGCCCGGCCTAATTTCCTGCAACGCTCTGCTCTATTTTACGCCATGCGGCAATTAAGTGTTCCGCTGTTGTTACCGAGAAAGGGTTGGAGCGCGGCGTAACTTCATAACCGCCGCGACCGTAATTCCAGGCATTGGGGATGTAGCCGCCGCCGACTCCCGGACTGCCGGTGCCGTTTGAATGTGAAACAACCATGGCATTGTATTGTGCAAAAATTTCTTTTTTGATTTGCAAGCCGATCTCCACAAAAGGTTCGGACGGCAGCGAAACAATGCAGCATCTGCCCAGAAAAATACCGACAAGATTAAATACTCTGGGGCTTGGGTCATCAGCAAGGGCGATCAGGCTCTGTGCAAAGAATTTTAATGCGGCCGGTGCTTTTCTGGCCAGGTCTTCGGAGGTCAGTGTTCCGCCGTTAGTCGGATCTGGAATATCTTTATACTTTTCAAGCACGAACTTTGCCTCCGCGAGTTCCTCCGCCGGAATTTCCCTGGGGCCGCAAACGACTTCAGCGTTTTTTATTTTCAGCTTGAATTCACCGGTTGCAACCAGTTGTCCAAGCGCCTTCGCGACCGTGCCGGCGTAACCGCAGCCGATCCTTTCAGCTTCCCGGTAACACGTCTGGTCCAGATCTGTACTGACATCAAAGTGATTGATGTTGCCGGATGCCCCGATCAGCGGAATAACCATTGAGCCTTTTCCCAGCGTTGCCTGGAGACTGCGAATGAAAAAGCCAGTCCAGTCCGCCGAGACCTTACTGCCGCCGATGGTATCGGTGTGATTAACGATATTGGCAATCAGCACTTTCAGTTCTCCGCCGTCTTTGATCCCGATGAGCGGAATTTCATAATCGACTTCGCCTTCGGGACGGGTTATGTCCGGATTCAGCTTGCCGGGATTGGTTACAACACTACCATCCTTCATCCAGTAGCGGCGGTTGAAACAGAATCGATTATCCCGGGTGAGCCCGTCAAACATCACCCCCTGACGCATACTGCCAAACGCTTCCCGGATGGCTTCCGCGGCTTTCTCCGCCGCAAACGGCACATATTCCGGATTGCCGCCAGGTGAATTCACTTTTAAAACAGGGGCGGTATGCGAATGAGTCGCTGTAATGATCATACTGGCCCTGGAAATCACTTTCAAGTCCGCGATTTTCCGGTAAACCGCTTCCGCCAGTTCCTGGGAGACTGTAATCAGGTCGAACTGAATGATCGCACAATGCTGCCCGCCTTGTTGCAATACTAAGGCTCTTACCTCAATATCGTCCAGAATACCTTCCTGCATCCGGACATTGAAATATCCGGCAAGCGACAGCGGCATCTGCGGATTTATGCATCTCCGGCCAATACCATAGTGTAATTTCCCCGTCATAATGACAAGTCCTTAAATTTTTAAATCACTTCTCCGCCCGGAAACCTATTTCAGATTCAGCACATCCTGCATGTCATACAGGCCGGGTTTGGCCGTGTGCAGGAATCTGGCGGCACGCAATGCGCCTTTGGCGAAGGTATCGCGGCTGGACGCCTTGTGGGTAAGTTCAATGCGTTCGCCGCCGGTGGCGAAAATCACGGTATGATCACCGACAACATCGCCGCCGCGCACCGCATGCATGCCGATTTCCTGTTTAGTTCTGGCTCCGACCATGCCTTCACGGCCATGCACGACCGCATCCGCATACAAAAGATTTCTGGCTTCGGCAATGACTTCCGCCAGGCGCACGGCGGTGCCGCTGGGGGAATCTTTTTTCTGGTTGTGGTGCATTTCCACTATTTCAATATCATAATCTTCACCCAGGATTTCAGTGACTTTGCGGCTGAGGTAAAACAGCAGATTGACACCGACGCTCATATTCGGCGCCAGCACCAGTTTCCCGCCTTCAGCGGCCAGCGCTTTGAGCGCGGCCTTGTCGGCATCGGACAGCGCCGTGGTGCCGATCACCACCGCACAGCCGGCTTTTGTCGCGGCGGCGGCGTTCTGCACAACACTGCCGGTGCTGAAATCAATGACCGCATCCGCGTTTTTCAAAAGCGGCGCCAGCGCCTCCGTGATTTTTACGCCGCATTCCTTACAACCCGCCACCAGGCCGGCGTCATTGCCGAGGAAAGGGGTTCCCGCAGCTTCAACCGCGCCCGCCAGGGCCAGGTCCTGCGATTCCAGGATGTTGGCAACCAGACGTCTGCCCATTCTGCCGGCCGCGCCGATAATTATTATTCTGATCATGACTTCATCTCCATTTTTTATTTAATTTATTTGCGGTTTGAATATCTGAATTTTAAAGGTCCGGAATCTTCAGCTGCTCCGCCTTCGGCGTCCACATGATTTCCTGCTGAATGCTCATCGAAGCCGGAAACTTATGGACATTCCGGTAGCGGCTGGACAGCGCCAGCAGCGCATAGGGCGAAAACAGGAACGTATAGGGCTGTTCTTCATGCAGCAGCCGGTGAAACTGGAAACATAATTCGACCCGTTTCTTGTGGTCGAAAGTCACTCTCAGTTCATCAATGATCCGGTCGGCTTCCGCATTCCTGAAACCGTAATTGCTGCTGAACGGCTTGTCGGCCTCGCTGGAATGCCAAAGCTGGTAAAGGTCCGGTTCGTAGGCAATCGTCCAGCCAAGCGTGCTGACCTCAAAATTTTTCTGCTCCAGCCGCTGCAGATAAACCGACCATTCCAGGGTCTGGATCTTCATCTGGACCCCGGCTTTGGCCATGTCCTCCTTGATCAGCGGCAGCATTTTCTGCTGAATCGGATGGTTCGCCACCTGCAGGATGGTGAACTCAAACTTTTTGCCGTCCTTCTCCAGAATGCCGTCGCCGTCAACATCCGTCCAGCCGGCCTCCGCCAGCAGCGCTCTGGCTTTTTCAATGTTGAACGCATAAGGCTTGATGCTCTTGTCATAATAGGGACCGTCGTAGTAAAGCGGACCGCTCACCGTCTCACCCAGACCGAAATATACGTCTCTCAGGATTTTCTCCTTGTCCACCAGGTAAGACAGCGCCTGGCGTACCCGCCTGTCCTGAAACATCGGATTTTTCAAGTTGTAGCCGATATAATAAAACACCCTGGACAGATGCTTCAGCTTGCTCAGTTTGCCGCCCGGTGCGAATTCCGGCGTGCCGGTGCGGTTCACCCACTGTTCCGGCTGCAGGCTCAGCCGGTCGATGCTTCCGGAAAGCAGCGACTGGAAACTGGTGTTTGAATGTTTGATGATTTCAAACGCCGTATATTTTATCGGCGGCGCAATTCCAAGCCTGTCCCCGAAGAAGTTCTCATAGCGGGCGAGAACGACCCGGCGGTCCTTCTCCCAGCGCAGCAGCCGGTACGGTCCGCAACCGACAATCATGCGGTTCCGCTGGTGGTCGTCATTGAACTTTTTCGCGTCAAACGGACCTTCATACGCGTGATACAGATGCACGGGCAGCGGACTCAGGCCGAGCGTCAGCTCCAGCGATTGATAATACGGCACTTTCCAGTAAACTTTGAACTCGTAATCCGAGACGACTTCAACTTTTTCGAGGTCTTTGTAATAAACCCGCAGCGAGGCGCAGTTGGTGTCCGGATCATTTATCACATCCACATAAAATTTAAAATCCCGCGCCGTCACCTCTTTGCTCTTCCATTCTTTCCCCGTTACCGGATCGGTGAAATCATGCCAGGTGATGCCTTTCCGCAGTTTGACCGAATAGATTTTCTTATCCGGGGAAATCGTCCAGCTTTCCGCCATCAGCGGCTCAAAGATCTCCGGCTTTTCATAATTGCGCTCGGCCAGCGACGAAGTGCAGAAACCGTTAATCAAACTTACCGTGTAATCATTATTGATTAAAGGATTCATATTGCCGACATCGGCGGATATTGAAGTGATGATCCGGTCGCCGGGAACCGCATTCCGGTCGTAAAATTCCAGATTGGCTATTTTCTCCGGAGATTTCTCAACCGCTGCTGTTTTCGTGTCAACCGCCGCATCCGCCGCCGGAACGGTATTCGCCGGCTGCACTGCGGTTATCCCTTTATTCTTCATCTGCTGCAGCGAATCATTCATTTCCGACAGCTTCTTCTGCATGTCCATATAATCGAAATGCACCCGGTCCACCGCGTTGATCAGGATCACGCCCAGCAGGATTACCGCCATGACCAGTGCCGTGGCAACTATA
>CAIJKT010000835.1 GCA_903821255.1 uncultured Lentisphaeria bacterium
GCGCGGCGGTATTCCAGGGCAAACTGGGTGCCGTCGTAGCCCGGGTCATCGCAGCGCAGATCGGTCAGAAATATTTTCTGTCCGTTGTTCAACCAGGAAATACGGGCGGCCATGGCGGCCATTTCCGGTTCCAGAATTTCATTAATCCCGAGCGGCGCTTTATCCGTTTTGCCGGTAAGATACGGCAGCACGGCCATCAGCAGGCTGCGGTAAATCTGGGTATTGTCAGTGGTAATCGGCCGGATAGTCTTATCGGTGACTGCGGTGATGCTGAACGGCAGCCAGGCGGTTTTGCCGACGGTCATCAATGCGATCCTGCCGTCATTCCATTGCAGCATGAGCTGTTTCTGATTACTGCTGCCGAGATACTGAACGGATTGAATTCCCGGCCCCATCAGACATGAAACAATCGCATAGGCGTGAATGCCGTAATTGAAATCGTCAACGCCGATAGCGGCATAAGCGGTATGCACGGTTCCGCGTTCCGCTTCCGGGATCGCCAGAAATTCGCCGACTTCCTTGTTGAAGCGGAGACTGGAACCGCCGGTAACGCGTTTACCCTGCTTCATCCAGTCCAGGAAAATGTTGGCGTCTTTCATATTGCCGGCAATCGGTTTGTCTATCAGGACTGATTTTCCGGCATCAACGAACGGCCCGGCCTGTTCGATATGGCGGTCCCAGTTGGTGGTATGCAGGATGATTCCGTCAACCATTCCAACCATGTCCTCGAGCTTTTCCACCGTGTGCGGAATGTTGAATTTTTTGCTGAATTCGGCGGCGAACCCGGCGGGGCGGGTTTCGCCGGAATCCCAGGCGGCGACAATTTCCACATCAACGATTTTATTGTCCGACATGTCCCGGATGACCGGGACCCAGTTTTCCGGGTGCGAAGTGCACAACCCGGCGATTCCAAGCTTAAAAGCCATTTTTTTACCTCTTTGCAATTTATTTGGAGTATTCCAGCAGTTCGCCTTTGGAGACCGCCGATACTGTATCAACATAAGAATCCCTGCCGTAAACAGACGGTTTCTTCGCCGGACGCATCTTTTCCAGCAGCACATTCGAAACGCTGCAGCCGCTGGTTTTCAATGTCAGAAAATCACGGGTGTAGCCGTAACCTTCATAATTGGTAAAGACATTCGCGCTGATCGTTTCCCCGGCCGCCGCCTTTACCGGAATTACCTGTTTGAACGTATTCTTGCCGGACAACTGGCTTTCCAGAGTCATTTCCGGATTTTGAGCAGTAACGGCATCCACTTTACAGGATAAGATGTACCATCCGGCAATCACCGGGCAGACGGTGATATTGTTTTCTCCCATCAGATTGACGACCTGCACGCCGGTATTGTCCGGGCGTACCGATTCAGTTCCGGGCTTGATGTTCAGAGCCGAACTTATCGCTTTGGCGGTAATATCCCCGACCAGCGCGTAGCCTTCCTCATTCGGATGCAGGAATATCTTCTTTTCCCAGCCTTGGACCTGGCGGATTGGCGTTTCATATTCCACCCAGACTACTTTGTCTTTAGGAAATACGCGGTCAAATCTTTCGCGCAGTATTTTATTGGTGGCGCTGTTGCACTGGTCGCGTAACGGATTGTCGGTGGCACAGGGCAGGATTGAAGAAAGAAAGACCTTCTCCACGCCCTTCTTCTTCAACAATTCATTGACAATCTTTATGATTTCTTCCGCAGTCTGCTGCGATTTGCTTTCAATCAATTCCGCCTTTTTGACCCCGTTGTTGTTGGTGCCGATTAAGACGCTGTAATACGGGCAGTCCGGAATGTATTTCATCCTGGCCAGTATCTGTCCGGTGCTGTTGCCGCCTTCGCCGGCGTGACTGTAGCCGAACATGGCGGTATGGGTGCCGACGAAAGCCAGGTTCGGCAGCCTTGCCAGCAGTTCCTTCCGCCAGCAATCGCCTTTCTGGGCCCATGTGATGCTGTCGCCGATCATGCACAGCGGTATCTGTCCGCTTTGTTTTATTGCGGCATAATCGAAATTATTTAACTGTCCGGAGTTCTTTAATGATTCGCCTCCGGCCGCGGCAGCCGCCGCCGCAAGTACTCCGATCATAATTACTGACACCCGTTTTAATATGCTCATTCCAGTTATCCTTCTTATTTGTGCGACATTTCAAGCACGATGCCCATGGCTTTATCCGGATGGTCTATCAGCAGGTCGGCCGCCTTGCCGACCTCTTTCAGCGGCATGCAATGCGTGGTCATCGGATCCACGATCAACCGTTTTTCCGAGATCAACTGAATGATTTCGCGCAGATTGCGCTGCGTGGTGAACTGCACGAATGCCGCCGGATAGTCCTTGCCGTATTCATATTCCATATCCTTGTAACCGGCGCCGGTCCTGGAGGCCGCCCGGATGTCCAGATTGCCGGAATAGGCTCCGCCGCCGACATTGATCTTGCAGCCGCCGACCAGGATAATCCGGCCCATGGCATGAGTGTCGGCGGACACTTTCATACAGGATTTGACGGATTCAAACGCGGCAGTGGCTTCGCCGCCGAAAGCGAAAATCGCGAAGTCAGCGCCATAGGGAGCGGCAAATTTTTTGGTCTCTTCAACTGCATCCTGGGTTTTAAAGTTGGCAAAATTCCTGATGCCGCATTTTTTTGCCATTTTTATTCTGGAGGCGAAGCCTTCCCAGCCGATAACTCTGGCACCGCTGAGCTGGGCGAGCTGCGCAGCCAGATTGCCGACAATGCCCAGGCCGAGCACGATACCATATTCTCCAAGCTCCGGCACCGTGCGGCGGATGGCCTGCAGCGAAGTCGCGCCGAGACAGGCATAAACCGCCTGTTCATACGTGACGTTATCCGGAATCGGAACCACCATGTTTACCGGAACGTTTGCATAATTGGCATGATGCGCGCCGGTGCCGCCCATCGCGGCAACCCGCATACCCGCCTTCAAACCTTTTACATCGCCTTTAACCTTGATAATCTCGCCGGCGTTGGCATAACCGAAAACGCGGTCCGGCGCTTTCAAATCCGGAGTCTTGCGAAGCCCCGAGACAGTAGCCATCTCGGTTCCCGGACTGATTAAAGAGGCATGAACTTTGATCTGAACTTCATGTTCTTTAAGATCCGCCAGCTTCTCCGTAATCATTTTGACTTCGCCCTTGCCTGTAAACACCGCAACTTGTCTTTTCAGCATTTCATTATTCCTTATTTGGATTTTAGCACAAATAACTGTCTGTTTTAAATAATATACTGCTAAAAAAATAAAATTTCTTTAGCATAAATAACCATAATTGTGTCAGGAATCGCTTTCCTCTGCTGAAAAACACGGGCCCTTCATGGATCGCAGTGGCATATGCAGAATATTTCTCTGTTTCCATAAACACTCCGATACTTTGGAGTGTCCTTGAGCATAATGTTTTTCAGTTTTGCAATCATTCCGGACATTCTGCCCCATCGTTCTGCATTTCCAGCGTTCACAATTTTTCTTGCTTTTCTCTCCCGCATTCGCGGGACCCGCAAGCGGGGCACACTCCCACATTCGCGGGCTTCCTCACTCCGATACTTTGGAGTATCGTTGAGCATAACGTCTTTCATTTTCCATAAACACTCCGATACTTTGGAGTGTAGTTGAGCATAATGCTCTCGCTCTGCGAAAGAGCTTCCGAGCCCTGTCCGAGACGGACGGCACTACAATCAAATCATTTTGGACAAGCCTCACGGCCCAGCCCATGCGGCCAGCATAACAGACCGGGCAACCGCCCGCACTCCGATACTTGGGAGTATCGTTAAGCATAACGTCTTTCAGATTTACAAATATTCTGGACATTCTGCCCCCTCGTTCTGCATTTCCAGCGTTCA
>CAIJKT010000836.1 GCA_903821255.1 uncultured Lentisphaeria bacterium
TGCTTTGCAGTGATCCTGCCGCCGATATTACGCCATTATTCGGACTTCCGGCAAAAGAAAAGCCGGATAAGTGCGCAGCCTAATCACAAAAAAACGTGTTTCTAAGTCCGCCGTAAAGACTGAGGCATTACGATGGCATATTTTTTTTACTTGTTTTTAAAAATCGGGTATTGACAATATTACATTGGTCTGTTATAATAGTTTTATGGCAACCGGTTGCACTGGTGTTTTTTTTTGACCCTGACCGGCAACCGGTTGCATAAAATTAAGGATTGATATGAAAAAACAGATAACGATTCGACAGATTGCAGGAATGGCCGGCGTGAATGCCTCGACGGTGTCACGCGTATTTAATCTGGACTGCGGACATTCCATTTCTGATACAATCCGGAACAAAGTTTTGTCGATTGCGGAACAATATGAATATGTGCCGAAAGGGTCAGCCCGCTCACTGGCGCACGGCAAGAGTTTCAATCTCGGGGTGATTCTGCACGATATTGAAGCAGACCTGGCGTCGCCGTTTTTATCGCTGGTGCTCAGCGGTTTCTGCCGCGAGGCGATGCGCGGCGGTTATCAAATGGTAATATTGCCGGTGGAAGGCGGCGACAGCGACAAGGAAGTCGTCCGCTACATCCGTGCCGGCAACGCTGATGCTTATATGGTCGGAGCTCCGCTGATGGGGTCGGAGACCGTTCGTGAACTGGGAAAAAAACAGATTCCGGTAGTTACTTATATTGCGGATAAAGTTCTCGATGAGCAACTGCCGAATGTCTGCTACTTCACTGTTGACAACGAGCCGGCGTTCAAGGAAATGTTTACTGCGGTGAAAGCTCACGGCTTTGACCGCTACGCGTTGTTTTGCAACAAAAGCCATAGAGTGAATTCGCGGCTTAACTTAAACGGCCCGTCTTTTGGGGTGGAGCAGTCGGAAGTCATCGAGTTTGAAGGCAGCATCAGAGATATTGCGGCCTGGAATACGGCGCGGCGCGCCGCCGCCGGCGCAATTGACCGGATTATGCGGCACAAATTAATCGTCTGCTCCAATGATCTGATTGCTTTCGGGTTATGCGACGCTTTGCGCGACGCTGGAATTAAGCCGGGAAAAGACATTTCCGTCATCGGCTATGACAATATTGAACAGAATCCCTGTTTTGTCTGGCCGGGAACACCTGAAGCGCCTTTTCTGGCAACAATTGAGGCACATGAGAAAATCATTGGCTCAAGGATGGCCGGACAGCTTTTAAATATGTTGAATGAAAAGAACGCGATGCCGGGGGTTGTCAGGATTCCTGCGAAATTCATTCCGCGGGACAGTCTTGTACGGAGATGAAATATGTTAACTAAATTAAACAAAACTGAAAGGATTGTGCAATGTTAAAATATGTTTTCACATGTTTTGCGCTATTGGGAGTAATCGCTGAAAACAGCGCAAATGATGAATGGTTTAACGGGCAGCGCGAACCGCAGGCCGTTTCGGCGGCGGTATGCAGGGAATTCGCTTTCGACAGCTATCCGGAACTGTTTCAAATTGCGCTTTGGGAAAACGGGGATTACCGGAACAAAGCTGTGATTACTGGGAAATGGACCGATCTGGATAAGAACGGCGAAGCGGTTTATCCGCAGGCAAAAGTGAAAGTCAGCGTCAGGTCAGTAGCCGGCGGCGAGACCGCGTGGCGGATTACCGTCAATCCGACCGGGAAATATGGCGTTTTTTATGTGAAATATCCGATGCTGGCGGTGCCGAAAAGCGCCGATCCGGCGGAACGGCTGGTGGTGCCGCAGCAATACGGCCGTGCGCTGGAACACCCGTCACTGCTCAAGGATTATTATGACGGGGAATTACCCAGACTGAAAAATGCGATCTGGTACGGGCCTTACGGCGGACAGAAACAGACTATGCAGATGCTTATTTACGAACTGAGCAAGGGCAGTTTTATGCTGTGGACTCAGGACCCAGCCGGTTATGCCAAGGATTTTGTCGTCAGCGAAAGCGAAGTTAAAGGCAATCCGGCCGGCAAGGCAATGCTGTTTTATGTTTATCATTTTCCTGCTGAAACCGGGCAGGCTGGCACCGCCTGGGATTCGCCTTATCCGACGGTAACCTCCAGGTTCGACGGCAGTTATTATGCGGCGGCCAAGCGTTACCGGCAATGGGCGGTCAAGCAGCCATGGTGTGCAAAAGGTACTATCATGGAACGGATAAAAAGCGGTGATCTGCCGAAGTGGTTTGCCAATAACACGCTGTGGGCGACATGCATCAACCATTATAATCTGCCGATGCTGGAAGATTTTGCCGGAGCATTCCCGTTTACCGACATCGGCGTATTCCTGACCATGTGGCAGCACTGGCCTTTTGACACGAATGTTCCGGAATATTTTCCGCCGAAAGATGAAGCCGGATATAAGAAAATGCTTGCGGCGCAAAGCAGACGTCTCCATTTCATGCCTTACATGAACATGCATCTGATTGACGGCGACTACAAATGGGCGGTGGATAAGTTCACTTCCGGACGCGCTCTGGCTCTGCCGGAACACGCCATGGTAACGGACAGCGCGGAATGCCGGGATTACGCCGAGCGCTGGGGCGCTATCAAAAACGCAGACGGAACCACCCGCAGGCGCTTCATGTATCCGATGTGCCGTTCGACGAAATTATGGCAGGAATACTTCAACGACATGGTCAACAAGAATTTGCAGCATTACGGCGCGGACGGACAGTATTTTGACCAGGTTGCCGTACTGCCGTATCCCTGCTGGGACAAAACACACGGACATCCGGCAGGCTTCGGGCCTTACCTGCTTCAAGGCGGACGGCAGATACTGGAAAATGCCAGGCGGGATAACCCCGGGAAGTTGATTTTTGGAGAACATCTGCAGGAATTCTACATTGGCGCACTTGACGAATGCTATGCCATCTGGCCGGCTTATTACAGCCCTAACACCATAATTGTGCCGCTGTTTCCGCTGGTTTATCAGGATTATATCTCACAGCATGAATGGAGCATTATACCTCAGACGTTAAAAAATCCTTCAGATTTTGCTCATGCGCTGTCTCTGTCCATCCATCTCGGGCATAAACCGGGTTCTTTCGTGATGATCGAGACCATTATCGACCTGCTGCATTCGGAAAACAGCCGTGCGCTGGCGTTCCTGAAGCAAATTGAAGCAGCGCTGCGGGTCAGCAAGTCAATCTACGGCGAAAAGCTGGCGGAGCCGGAAATTACCGGTTCGCCAATGCACGAAGTGTCATTATGGGAAAGCGCTAACAGCAGCCGGAAAGTCAATGTTCCGGCAGTAAGCGGTTCCGCGTGGAAACTGCCGGAATCAGGACAGATCGCACTGCTGCTGACCAATGCCGGAACGCAGGTTGCGACAGTCGGACTGGTTTCGGAATATCTGCCGAAGCAAACGGAATTACAGGATATTCGTACTAAAGAAAAGATGGCATGGACGCCTGAAACAAAAATATCGCTGCCGCCGCTGTCCGTCAGGATGCTGATAATCGGCGCAAATAATACAGGAGATAAAAAATGAATATTTTACGGAAAGCTGCTCTGATTGCCGCCGCAACCGCACTCGCCGGTGTTGTAAATGTGAGCGCCGGAGATGTGGCGGTTAACGATCTTGACAAAGTTTCAGGCTGGATTTTTGATCCCGCCAAGTCTGCGCAGATAAAGGCGGATGAGGCCGGCGCAATTGAAGCCAAAGGTCAACTGATTTTTTATTCCAGGGATTTTATAACTATCGATCCGGCTAAAAAATATCGGTTGTCCGGACAGTTCCGGAGTGCGCCGGGAACCGCGGGAGATCGCTTTTACTTTGGCTTCCAGCCTTTTGACGCCAGCCAGAAACCGATTCTGCCGGAAATGGTCGGCATGGTCAGCGGAACCGAAACTGAACTGGCCGCGCCCTGCAAGCCGGCGGACAAGACGCTGAAAGTGGTTGACGCCTCCATGTGGCTGACCGGCAACAAATATTGCATCGCTTTTAATATTGACCCGGCCGGAACTGATCTGCCCAACCGGACATTGTCCTCAGCCGGCATTAAGGCGCTTAAAGCCGCAGGTTCATCATATGAGGTGGAGCTTGATAAGCCTTGCGGCGTCAGTGCCGCAGCCGGAACTAAAATCCGCCTGCACCAGACCGGCAGTACTTTTATTTATCCGGCAGCGGAATATGCGGAAGTCCCGGCGGCATGGCAGGAATTTTCCGGAGTTATCAACCCGGAAACAGCATCCGGTTCTCCGCGCGACGCCTGGTGGAAAGGGACTAAAATATGCCGGATTATTATTCTGGCTAATTACGGGCAGGGTACTGCCGGAGCGGCTTTACAGGCAAAAAACATCAAGCTGGAGGAATTGGATGAGAAAAAATAAACGAGAAATTATTAAACAGAACTCAGACCAAAATAGATTAAACAAAGGAGAAGGCAACATGTCAAAGAACAGAATTTTTACGCTCATTGAATTGCTCGTGGTGATCGCGATCATCGCAATTTTGGCCTCAATGCTGCTCCCGGCGTTGAACAAAGCCAGGGATACGGCGAAAAATGCGAACTGCCAGTCCAACCTCAAGCAGATCGGCAGCGCGAACAGCATGTATTTAAATGATTCCGCCGATTTTTTTGTTCCATGGAAATATAATACCAGTCCGCCGCGTTACTGGACTTACACCTTTCATGCCGGGAAATATCAGACCTCGCTGAATGTGTGGCAATGCCCGATGGCATATAAAACTATCGACGCACTGTATTTAACCGGCCAGCAGAGCATTATTGTCAACGCCAAAGTCAGCGAAGCGGCATTGCAATGGCAGTTCTGCTATACCAGCTACGGTTACAATCAGAATCAGCTTGGCGGTGACATCAGCCTGATAACTACCAGAGTAAGCCGGGTCAGAGTTCCGAGCAAGAAAGTGGCGTTTGGCGACAGCCGGCAACTCAACGCGAACGTCCCCTGGTGCGGAATTGATACAACTCCTACCGCCACCGGCCAGCTTGATGACCGGCATCCGCAGTTCAGCTGCAATATAACCTGGATTGACGGACATGTGTCCAATGTATCCAATGCCAGGTCCAAACTGGTGGCTGCCGGCGGTTTGCGGGCTTCATATTGGATGCCGCTTAAAGACACAACATACATGAACCAAGATTTGAATTGAGGAATTTACCATAAAATGGCGACTGAACTGGAAAGCGGGCATTCCGCCCATATGAAAAAAGCCGAGAATCTTGGTATTCTGGCGAAGGTCGGAAGACCGCTGAAGATAGTGTTTCTGGGAGCAGGCAGCGCATTCTTCAGAGCGTTGTTCTCCGATGTGATGAACATTCCGGGAGCAGATACAGGAGAAATGGCGCTGGTGGATATAGACGCGCCGCGGCTGGCGCTGGCCGGTCAGCTCGGAGAAAAATTGACCGGTCTGGCCGGCAAACCCGGCTGGCGGCTTTCCCTGCATACCGACCGTCTGCCGGCACTGGAAGGCGCTGACTACATCATTAACTGCATTGAAGTAAGCGGCACCGCCTGCGTCAAGTTCGACAACGATATTCCCATGGAATACGGCATTGATCAATGCATCGGCGACACCATCGGCCCCGGCGGGTTGTTCAAGGCATTGCGTACTGCTCCGGTATGGCTGGAGGTGCTGGCTGATGTGGAGCGTATTTGTCCGCAGGCCTGGGTGCTGAATTACACCAACCCGATGAGTATTTTGTGCCTGGCGGCGGCGAGAGCCTCCAAAGCTAAAGTTATCGGACTATGCCACAGTGTGCAGCATTCATCGCACCAGTTGGCGGAATACCTCGAAGTGCCGTACCATGAGTTGAAATGGCGCTGCGCCGGAATCAACCATATGGCATGGTTCACCGAACTGACCCATTGCGGCCGGGATATGTATCCGGTACTGAAACAGCGGCTTGAAAATGATGCTGAACTTCTCGGAAAAGATCCGGTGCGTTTTGACGCCATGAAATATTTCGATTATTTCGTTACCGAGTCGAGCGGTCATTTCAGCGAATATCTGCCGTATTACCGTAAACGAAAGGAATTGATCACTAAACATTGCGGAACCAGATATAACGGCGAAAGCGGTTTCTACGCCAACGGCTGGCCGCAATGGCGCAAGGATAACGATAATCTGCGCCGTAAATATCTCAGCGGCGAGGAGCCGCTGGATATGTCCCGTTCCTGGGAGTATGCGAGTTTTATCATTGAAGCCATGGAGACTAATTCTCCGGTGAAAATCTATGCGACGGTGATGAATAACGGACTGGTCTCCAATCTGCCGTATGACAATGTGGCCGAAGCAGCCTGCATTGTCGACAGCAATGGTATTACACCCACCCGTTTCGGGCGTCTTCCGGCGCAGTGCGCCGCGCTCTGCAGCTCCAACCTGCACATGATCGATCTGGCTGCCGAAGCCTGCGTAAACCGCTCCAGAGACCTGGCATTCAAATCACTGCTGCTCGATCCGCTGTCTGCCGCAGTATGCAGCCCGGCTGAAATCAAAGAAGTGACAGGCCGTCTGTTTGAAGCTGAAAAAGACTTTCTGCAAATGTACCGCTGAACAATCCCAGACGAACATGGAAAGGAGGGGTAAAAGCCTTTAGTCGAAGCTGTAAAAAACTGTCGCGATTTAGGATAAAATGCTGTGTCCGGTTAAATTTTTATTATGCGGGCGTGTAGTTTTTGTTATTTTTCCAGGCACAGTGTTTGCAGGTCGGACAATTCCCGGCTGCGACTTCGCTGCGGAATTTTTCGGAAAGTTCATTGTTGAAGATTTCAATCAAATCGTTATTCCGGACATTGCCGGCTTTGAAGTCATAGAAATCGGTGCAGTAAAGGACATCCCCGTTATATGCCACGTGCAGACGGTGAAATGGCGCCAGGCAAAACGGCAGCGCGGCAGCCTCGCCGTGCGGCAAATATTCCACTGCTGTCGAGAAACGGTGTGCATCAATTTCACGCTGCAATATCTGAGCATTTCTATCGAGTTTATTTAGATAATTCGCAACATTGTCGTTAGACCATGTGTCGATGGACACCGCATCCATACCGAAAGTTGTCTTTAACCAGTTTTTGTATGCCGCACATTCAGCGGGCGATAGATAAATCAGCTTCTGCAGAATTATTTTATCCGGTTCCAGTTTTTCCAGCATATGCGGGATTTCCGGCATGACGTCAACGTTATCCGGAGAAATGACCGTCATAAAGATTATTCCGGCGGTTCCGCCTTTAAGCAGCTTAACATTGGCGGCAACCTTGTCGAAAACTCCATACCCGCGAATCCGGTCATGTATTTCGCGGGGCCCGTCAATGGAAATATAAACGGTTTTGAAATTATCCCGGATCAAATCGGCGAAACGGTCAATCAAAACACCATTGGTAATTAAGCTCGATTGAAACTGATTGGCTTTCAAATATTCGACAATAGCTTTAAATTCCGGGTACACCAGCGGTTCGCCGCCCCA